>JAOTYK010000065.1 GCA_029861955.1 Acidobacteriota bacterium | reverse complement strand
GACGGACCGACGTTGCCGACAGACGTCGCCGAGGCGCACACGGTCGCACGCTGGATCGACGAGCGACATTGGGAGCTGGCGACGGAGACCGCCACACAACAGACCCACGAGGCGTTCCTCGAAGGCTTCGCCGGGCTCACCGCACGCTTCCAGCAGCTCGAGGACGTGCGTTTCAAGGTCAGTTCCAGCGAACTGGACGACGCGACCCAGGCGGGAACCGCCAACATCAAGTTCTTCATCGTCGGACGCAACGAGGACGGTCATCGCGAGCGAGTCGACGGCAAGCTTCACGCGAAGCTCCGACGGGCGACAGCCGAAGATCGATGGCAGTTCACCGGATTCGAACTCTACAAGCTGGGTGCACTCCAGAGTCGGGTCGATCTGTTCGACGAGATCGCGCTGACCGCCGGCGTCGCGACTCGCTTCCCGCCCTTCGGCGAGGGGAAGAACCAGGGCTTCGTCTATCACGGCGTGGCAACGGCCGACGTCAACCTGGACGGGCTGTTGGATGTGGCCACTTCCGGTGTCGAGCGAAATCGACTCTTCATTAATAGGGGTGACGGGACCTTCGACGACCTCAGCGACGAGTCGCTGATCGGCTATGCGCCGGTCGGGGCCGGAGCTCTGTTTCTGGACTTCGATAACGACGGCGACTCCGACCTCTTCATGGCCGCGGTGGGACGTCAGATCCTCTTCGAGAATCGATTCATCCCCGACGGCAAGGTCCGCTTCCTGGATATCTCGGAGCAGGCGAGAGTCGATCGCGATGCGGTGGGCTTCAGCGCCGTCGCCGCCGACGTCAACTCCGACGGCTATCCGGACATCTACGTCGCCAGCTACAACCGTTATGGCACCGTCATGCCCAACTCCTGGGTCCAGGCCACCAACGGCACGCCGAACCTGTTGTTGATCAACCAGCAGGATGGGACCTTCGCCGAGGAATCCGTCGCCTGGGGCGTCGCGGACGATCGTTGGAGTTATGCCGCCGGATTCGTCGACATCGACGAGGACGGCGACCAGGATCTCTACGTCACCAACGATTTCGGCCGCAACGGCATGTTCCGCAACGAGGGCGATCGCTTCGTCGATGTGGCGGAAGAGATGGGTGTGGTCGACCCCGGCTTCGGCATGGGTGTCTCGTTCGGCGACTATGACAACGACGGCGATCTCGATCTACACGTCACCAACATGTCCTCCACGGCGGGCAAGCGGATTCTGAGTCGGCTTTACCCCGAGGAACATGAGATCCGCGTTCAGCTGACCAAGCAGGCGATCGGCAACAGCCTCTACCGCAACGACGGCGAGGGCCACTTCGAAGACGTCACCGACGAACTGGGTGGCCTGGCCGGTGGCTGGGCCTTCGGCGGTGGTTTCGTCGACTTCGACAATGACGGCCGGGAGGACGTCTACTCGCCCAACGGGTTCATCTCGGGCAAGTCCATGAAGGACACGTGAAGCCTCTTCTGGCGCCACGTGGTGGCTGCCGCGGAACGGGTCGAGGACGCGGGTAACGCCGAGTACCACGACGGTCATATGGGAACCATCTTCAAGAAGGGGTTTTCGTTCAGCGGTTACGAGCGTGACATGTTGAAGTGGAACCTCGGCGATCGGTTCCTCGACATCTCCGGAGTCTCCGGCGTCGATTCCATCTCCGATGGTCGCGGCACCTGCTTCGCCGACTTCGACAACGATGGGGACACCGACGTTTTCCTGACGGCCGAGCAGGGCGAGGCGCATTTCCTCTTCCGCAACAACGTCGGCAACCAGCAGCACTACCTGCGAGTGGAGCTTGTCGGCGACGCCTCGGGTAAAGACGCGTTCGGAACGGTCGTCCGTATGCAAAGCAAGGTCGGCCAACAGACCAAGCTGAAGTCCGGTGGCAGCGGTTACCTGTCCCAGAGCGACCAGCGGCTGCTGTTCGGTCTGGGAGAGTCGGCCCACGCCCGTAGTGTCGAGGTTGTCTGGCCCGATGGACAGGTCCAGACCCTGGGCGACATCGCCGCGAATCAGACGATCCGCGTGACCGAGGGTCGGGATGGCTTCGAGGTTACCGATTTGCCGTCCTTCAACCTCGTCGATCCGCCGACCGCCGAGCAACGAGCACTGGCCAGTCTGGGCTTCCGGCTCCAGGAGCGTTTCCCCGATCTGGCCCTGGCGGACCTGGATGGCAACGCCGCCACACTCGATGGTCTCGTGCGCCCCGGTCGCAAGCTGCTGGTCAACCTGTGGGCCACCTGGTGTGTCCCCTGCTCGAAGGAGATTCCGGAACTGCAGAAACTGTCCGGCCGCCTGGGTCAGAGCGGTGTCGATCTGGTGGGGATCAGCGTCGACTCGCCGGAGACTGTCGGACAGGTCCCCGGGTACATCGCTTCTCGCAGCGTCGACTACCCGATTTTCACCACCGATGTGGCCGGTCTCGACCAACTCTTCCCGTTGGGTGAATTGACGGTTCCCATGACGGTGCTCCTGGATGAGAATGGGCGGGTACTCCGGGTGTTCCGCGGCTGGTCTCACAAAACGGAGACCGAGGTCCTGGCACTCACAAATTAGTTTGGGGGCCCCGTGTCAAAGCTCTCCACGCTGACAACGTTTCTGGATCGTCTCGACGAGGCCGATCTCCATTACACCCTCTCCTCCGTTCGCGAGGGTGCGTTGCTGGTGGCGGTCACCGCCCCGGAAGAACGATGGGAGATCGAGTTCCAGTCCGACGGCGATGTCGAGATCGAACTCTTCAAGAGTAACGGCGAAATTCACGACCATTCCATGATCGACGATCTCTTCAAGCGTCACGGCGGCAAGCAGCGGTAGCGGACATGGCGACCCTGCATGGCATGCTGGACGAAGACTACGGTGTCGATGGCGCCGAGCGACTCCGCGACCTCCTGAAGCGCGAAACGGACCTGGGGCGAACCTGGGGTGCCCTCGAAGAGACGGCGTTGCACGTGGCCACTCGTCGACGACGCCTGGACGCGGTTGAGATCCTCCTGGAGGCCGGTGCAGACATCGAGGTCAGGAACGCGGGGCACAAGACCTGTTACGCCCATGCGATCCGTCGTGGCTTCACGGAGATCGCCGATCGACTCCGGGAGCGCGGGGCGTCTACGGATCTCGATGACGCTGACCGACTGGCCGTCGCCGTCGTCGACGGAAAGTACGACGACGCCCGGACACTCCTGCAGCAACAACCCGGCCTGGCGCGTACGGGAAACCCCGAAGAGGATCGCCTCCTGGCCGATATCGCCGGTCGCTTCGAGACCGAACCGGTTCGCCTGCTCCTGGATGCCGGTGCCGACTTGACCGCGCCGGGGCTGGATCATGGGACTCCCCTGCATCAGGCCGCGTGGTTCGGTCAGCCGGAAAACGCGCGACTGCTGATTGACGCCGGGGCGCCGCTGGATCTGTTCGACGCGACCCACGCCAGCTCTCCGGTGGGCTGGGCGGTCCACGGCTCTCGCTACTCCGGTGGCGCCAAGGAGCGGGAGTCGGTCTACGTCGAGTTGGTGCGGATGCTTCTCAGGGCGGGATCCCGTCTGCACTATCCCGACGATCCGCAGGGCGACGCCTATCGACGACGCCTCCTGACCGACGCCAGCCCCGCCGTGCGGGACGTGCTGCGCACGGCGCGATGACCGCGATCCGTCCGGCGCTCGCGGGCGATCTTCCGGCGATTCACGAACTTCTGCAGGAGGCCTCCCTGACGACCGTCGGTGTGGAACGGCATCTGCCGTCGTTCCTGGTCGCGGAAGCCGACCAACGCCTTCTGGCCGTGGCCGGCCTCGAGATCCATGGCAGCGTGGCGCTGATCCGCTCGATTGCAGTCCGCGAGGAGCTCCGAAGGACCGGCCTCGGTCGACGCCTCTTCACGGCGCTCGTCGCACACGCCCGCGCTCGCGACGTCCAGACCTGTTACCTGCTGACCGAGACGGCGCCGGGTTTCTTCAAGAAACTCGGCTTCGACGTCATCACCAGAGACGATGCCCCAGACGAGATACGGCGAACCGACGAGTTTTCCTCGCTCTGCTCGCCGTCTGCGATCCTGTTGAAGTTGTCGATTGGCGACAACGAGATAGAATAGAGGCGTTCCCTTTTCCGTTTCCGACGAGGCCTTCGATGATTTTTGACCCGATCTATTGGCTAGTCATCGGCGCCGGCATGCTCCTCAGTCTCTGGGCCCAGGCCCGAGTCAAGGGCGCCTTCAAGAAGTACTCCCGCATCGGCACGTCTTCGCGACTGACCGGGGCGCAGATCGCGCAGAAGATCCTGGAGCGAAACGGCATCCACGACGTCACCGTCGAGTCGGTCCGCGGGTCGCTGTCGGATCATTACGACCCCAGGTCCAAGACGCTGCGTCTCAGCGAGCCCGTCTACGGAAGCAGCAGCATGGCCGCGTTCGGCATCGCCGCCCACGAGGTCGGGCATGCGATCCAACATTCCCGCGGATACGCACCTCTCGGCTTTCGATCCCGCTGGGTTCCGGTTGCGAGTCTCGGCAGCAAGTTGTCGATGTTCGTCATCATCGGCGCATTCTTTCTCGGTGGGGTGGGGACACCCATGGGCTATACGGTATCCATGGTGGGCATCTTGCTGTTCTCCACGACGACGGTCTTCACGTTGATCACGCTGCCGGTCGAGTTTGACGCCAGCAAGCGGGCGCTGGTGGCGTTGGACGACGGTGGGTTTGTGAATGAAGTTGAGTTGGCCGGGGCGAAGAAAGTGCTGGACGCCGCGGCCATGACCTACGTCGCAGCGTTCGTCACGTCGCTGTTGACGTTACTCTACTGGGCGTCAAGGCTTGGAATCTTTGGAGGACGTCGCTAACAGAACGACCCGAGGAATGGGGTATACTCGGTGTGGCAAGTCGATCCACGACGATGGGGCATGGGGCATGCCAATTAGTTACCACATCCACACCGATCGTAACCTCGTGGTTACCCGGTATCGCGGCGTTGTTTCCGACACCGAGTTCGTCAACGCCTATCGCGAAATCTACAACAGCCCATCTGCACGTCCGGGCCTCAAGGAACTCGTCGACCTACGGGACGTCACCAGTGTGCAGACCGGCGCGCGGGCGATGCGCGAGGTGACCTCGATGGTGCACGCGTTCCACGGCGACGCGGTGGAATTGATGCGAACTGCGGTCCTCGCGTCGACGGATCTGGAGTACGGCCTCAGCCGGATGTATCAGGCCATCGCGTCCGAGACACCGGAACAGGTCGAGGTCTTCCGGATCGCCGAGGAGGCGCTGGACTGGCTGGGCGAAGGCGATTCGGATCTGGAAGACCTGCACGGCGACGGATCGGACTGAAGTCGGAGAGTTCGATTTGCGACGCTGTGCTTTCCTGACGTTGTCCGACCCGTCCGATTTCTTCATCGACGACGAGCATGCCTATGCGCCGCTGAGCGCGCTCGGTTGGGACGTCGACGCGGTGCCATGGGACCGGGCCGACATCAACTGGGACATGTACGACGCCGTGGTGATCCGATCTCCCTGGGACTACCAGAATCGCCCGGAAGATTTCGTGGCGGTGTTGGAACGGATTGAAGCTTCCGATACCCATCTCTACAACGACGTAGAGATCGTTCTCTGGAATCTACAGAAGACCTACCTGCGAGAGCTGGCCGAATGGGGCGTACCGATCGTCCCGACGGTCTGGCAAGATCGACTCCCGGCCGGCGGCCTGCGCGAGCTGTTCGACGCGGTCGAGACACAGGTCGATGGCGCCGACGACATCGACGAGATCGTCGTGAAACCGGTGATCAGCGCCAATGCCGACGGCGCCTTCCGCCTCACCCGCGACCCGTCGGGCGATCGGCTGCAAGAGCTGGAGGCCTATTACGGGAACCGGGCGTTGATGGCGCAGCCGTTCGTACCGTCCGTGATCGAGGAAGGCGAGTTCTCGTTGTTCTACTTCGAGGATCGTCACTGCCACTCCATCCTCAAGACACCGAAGAGGAACGACTTCCGGGTGCAGGAGGAACACGGCGGGCAGATCACGGCAGTGGAAGCCGATGAGCAACTCATCGCGGTCGGCGCCGTCACGATGGCGGCCCTGGATCGCACGCTGCTCTATGCGCGGGCGGACTTCGTCCGTTGCCCGCAGGAGGCGGGCTACTGGCTGATGGAGTTCGAGCTGATCGAGCCGGCCCTCTATCTGCGAATGGACCCCGACGCTCCGACACGATTCGCGACGGCCCTGGACGAACGAGTCGCCCGCGACGACAAACGTTGAAGCGACTGGACGGGGCCGGGATCGCTGCGGCTGCGCGACGGCTGGCCTCCATCGACGACGGACTGGCGACCCTGCTCCGCGAAGACGGTGTGCCCCCGTTGTGGGGACGTGCCCCGAGCTACGCGACACTGGTACGGATCATCCTCGAGCAACAGGTCTCGTTGGCCTCTGCCCGCTCTGTCTATCGTCGGCTGCAGCAGGCCCACGGGCCGCTGACACCGTCGAAGATCCGCGCGAGCGGCGCCGACGGCCTGCGTGGCTGTGGCGTGACCCGCCAGAAGGCCCGCTACATGGGGCTGATCGCCGAGGAGATCGACTCGGGGCGTCTCGACCTGACCGGGCTGTCACGGTTGGATGACGACGCCGTGCGGCGGACCCTGACGGCGATCACCGGGATCGGCCCCTGGACCGCCGAGTGCTACCTGCTGGTGGCGCTCAAGCGGCCCGATGTCTGGCCCGCCGGAGACATCGCGTTGCAGGAGGCCGTCCGGGTACTCCGCGGCTTGAAAAAGCGCCCGGATCTCGACCGTCTGACCGACCTGGCAGACGATTGGCGGCCCCATCGGGCGACCGCCGCCCGCATGCTCTGGCAGCGCTACCTGAAGGGCCGCTAGGCGCCTCCCGCGGCCTTGCCTTCCCACACGGTGGCGACCCTATATTCTCAGGGTGACACACGATGCCACAGTGTCGGGAAACCCGACGCGCCGGGTCCGCGTTTCCGTGGCCATCGGCCTCGCTGTCGTCCTGCTGGCCGCGATCTGGTTCATGGCCCGCAACGCCGACAACGCCGACCGCGTCCTTCAGGTCGAAGTCTCCTGCCGAGGAGAACAGTGCCGGGGTTCGGTCAACGGCGGCGACCCACTGACCTTCAGCGTCTCCGGCGGCCCCGACGGCGACCGTGTTGGACTCTACGCCTTCGAGGACTCGGAGGCTGCGCCGGATCCGTTCTTCCGTCATCTGGAACTCAAGGATGCCAAGCGCACAATCCTGCGTCGGGATCTGACCCGACGATCGGAGATCCGCCAGTTCGAACACGACGCAGGTTGGAGTGTCCGGCCGGGTCGCGGCCTTACCCATCGAGGGCCCAACCGCAAGTCCTCGGTGGCGCTGCTCGGTCAGGCCGTCCCGACCGATTTCGACATGACGTTTCAGTTCGAGGACACCGTCGACGCGGGCATCATGTTCCGCGCTCGCGATACCGACAACGGATGGCTGTTCATCGTCAGACCGCCGTACAACGACGCCTTCTTCTGCGCGATGCGTGACGGCAAGCCGGGTCGTGTCGAGGCGATCATGCCGTTGCGTACGATGACGACCGCGCGAGAAGGGCTGCGTCTTGCGGGTCTGGTGGCGGAGATCGTCCTGGTCGGTGGCCTGCTGTTGCTGATCTTCCGATTCCTGGCCCAGGTGTTTCCGACGACCCTTCCCCTCTCGCCCATCGCGCTGCGTTGGATCGCAAAGCCCAACGCCCCGCGGGCGCCACCG
>JAOTYK010000064.1 GCA_029861955.1 Acidobacteriota bacterium | reverse complement strand
GCTCCCCCAACCCCTACATCGGCAACCTGAAGATGACCGACGATCTCTACGATCGAACACGGCAGCTGATCGAGATCGCCCACGGTTGTGTGGTCCTCGACGGAAAATCCGGCACCCTGGCCGAGTTTTCCCAGGTCTGGGCCCTCCATCGCGCCAGATGCGTCGGTCGGTACCCCGTGGTACTTTTGAGTTCCGCGTGGTCGCGTCTGTTCCGGGTGATGGTCGAGGACGGCCTCATCGAACCGGGTCAGCAGGAACTGACCCACTGCGTGGACGATGCCGACGATGTGGATGAGGCGGTTCGACGCCTCCGTGAGTACCTGACGGAGACCGAATGACTGCCCGCTCCAACGACAAGAAGACCAAGGCGCAGGACGACCCACCCAAAGAAGAACAGAAGAGTGTCTTCCGGGATTACGCGGAGACGATCCTGGTCTGTGTGATCTTCGTCATCTTCGCCCGCTCGTTCGTCTTCATGCAGTCGAAGATCCCCAGCGGCTCGATGGAGGACACCCTCCTGGTCGGCGACTACATCATGGTCAACCGCTTCGTCTATTCGCCGACCGCCACGGCGCTCGAGAAGATGCTGCTGCCCCAACGGGATGTCCGCCGCGGCGACATCGTCGTCTTCCGTCACAAGCTGCAGCCCGAGGTCGACTACATCAAGCGGGTCATCGGCCTGCCCGGCGATCGTCTGGAGTTCTTCGGCGGATACGTCTATCGCAACGGCGATCGATTGGACGAGCCCCACGTTGCGGCGGACTATCGCGTGGGCTCCCCGGAGATCCCCGCCGTGGTGGTCCCCGAAGACCACTACTTCGTCATGGGCGACCATCGCAACTCGTCGTCGGACTCGCGAGAGTGGGGTGCGCTGCCGGCGGAGCTGGTCAAGGGGCGTGCGTTCCTGATCTGGTGGTCCTTCGATGAATCCAATCCCGAGGCCTATCCCACCTGGTCCGAACGGATGAAGGCCTGGGGCGAGAAAGCGATCCACATCTTCGGCCGCTCCCGCTGGAGTCGCTGCTTCGACATCATCCGCTAGACCGCCATCGTGGTGATCCGAACCGTCTTCGCATTTCTGGTCGGGGTAATCTTCGTGTACACCTTCGTCGCGAAGCCCGCCTCCATCCCGTCCCGCTCGATGGAAGACACGCTACTGATCGGCGATCAGATCGTCATCAATCGCTTCGCCTACGGCGACCGTCGGTTCGGTTGGGAGTCGGTCCTTCCTCTCTCCCCTCCCGGGCGTGGCGACGTCGTCGTCTTTCGTCACCCCGACACGCCGGAGATCGACTACGTCAAACGGATCGTCGGGCTACCCGGCGAGACGATCGAGTTCGATGACGGCGTGGTGCTGATCAACGGGCAACCGCTGGACGAGCCCTACCTGAATCGTCTCTATCTCAATCGGCGTCCATCGCCAGCCGTGCGTGTACCGCTGGATCATTACTTCGTGATGGGCGATCACCGCCTCGTCTCCACCGACAGCCGACGCTGGGGCACCGTCCCTCGCGACCTTCTAGGTGGCCCGGCCGGCTGGATCCTGGCCTCCAGGGGGCGCTGGGAACGGGCCTTTCGGCGGATTCGGTAGGCTTCCGGCGCCACGTATACTGGACGGGACAGATTCGGCCTGCGAACCTATATTTCTTTGATCGCTTCTGAAGACGCGAGTGGGATGGCAATCATGGCCGACCGATCCAGTTCCGAACAACGTGACGACCGCAAACACCTGCTGTACGTGGGGCTGGTGGTGGCCACGGTGATCATCGTCCTGGGCGTGGGACTGTGGCTCAACAAGCCCGACAGCGACGAGGCGACTCCGATCGCCGACGGCATCGGCGAGGTCGAGGCCATCGACACGTTGGCCCGTGTGGACGATGCGGACCTCGTCCCCGCGGAGACCGAGGAGGCGGACGAGGTAGCGACGTCTCCGGACCCCACGCTGTTGACGTTGGCCGAGCGCGCCGAGGCCGACCTGGTCCGCATCGAGTCGTATCAGACCGCCTACACGCTGCAGCTCCTGAACGCGTGCGACCCGACCAACGTCGCACCCCACGCCGAACGGTTCGCCGGCGAAGATCGGTTCTATCTGCTGCCGTCGTTTGTCAACGACGCCCCGTGCTTCCGTGTTTGCTGGGGTCGTTACCCGACCCTCGACGCCGCCCGCGCGGCCGACGACGTTCCGGCGTCGCTCCTGGCCCTGACGGAGACACCCTACCCCCGCCGCATCGGAGAAGTGCTTCCTTGAGACCCGTCCTGCCGATCCTGCTGCTGCTTGTATCCATCGTGCCCGCGTGGGCCGATCGGATCCATCTGGATAGCGGCGGTGTCATCGACACCCCCAACTGGTGGCAGGACGGTGACTGGCTGCGTTACGAGACCGCCTCCGGCGTCATCGGTGTGCCGATGGGCGTCGTACTGCGGATCGAGGATGCGGAGGTCGAGAAGCCGCGGCCGTTGATCAAGGATCGCGCCCCTCGAACCAGCAAATTGCCACCCATCGATCATCAGAAGGAGGACGAGGCGGCCGGACTGATCCGTGAGGGGACCCGGCTGCTGGACGCGCGGGACTTTCATGGTGCGTCGTCGGCGTTCTATCAGGCCATGAGCCGCGACCCCGATCGTGTGGTGTCCTATGTCGGCTACACCGTGGCCCAGATGCGTCTGGACCGTGACGGCATGGCGCTGGCGACGGTCCGGGATGGATTGAATCGTTTCCCGCGGAATGGGCAGCTACACGAACTGCTAGGCGACCTGATGGATCGCGACGAGCGCGTCGAGGACGCCGTCGAGTCCTGGACCCGTGCCGCCGCCATCAAGTCCAGCCCGCGTCTGGATGAGAAACTTGCTACGGCGAAACGAGATCTGGAAGCCCGCGGTCATTTTCGTTTCTCCGCAAGCTCGCACTTCAATCTGCGCTACGACGGCGAGGTCGATCGGTCGCTGTCCGCGTCGTTTTTGGATTACCTGGAGCAGGAGTTCGGCCGGCTGTCGGGTGTCTATCGACACGCACCGTCCCAGCCCATCGCGGTGCTGCTCTATCCCAAACAAGATTTTCAGACCGTGACACAGTCTCCCGACTGGGTCGGCGGCCTGTATGACGGCAAGATCCGTGTGCCGCTTGGCGGGCTGACGCATTTAACCGATCGCGCGCAACGGGTTCTCAGCCATGAACTGACCCACGCCGTCGTCCACTCGAAGACACGGGGCAACTGTCCGAAGTGGCTTCACGAGGGGCTGGCCCAGTGGAGCAGCGGTGTGCGGATGGACTCCCACCGTCGAGAGCGTGTCGTGGAGCAGCTGGCGACGCTGCAGGATCCCGCGCTCTGGCCGTCGAAGCAGTTCAGCTACGGCCATGCCCTGTCGATGGTCACGTTCCTGGCGGATCTGGGTGGCTTTCACAAGCTGATCTCGCTTCTCGATCTGCTGGGCGAAGGGATCGACCCCGACGACGGGTTACAGCGTCTGTACGGCGAGCCGTTCCCTGCACTGTCCCGGCGCTGGTCCCGCGACCTGGCACGGGATACGGCGGACAAGCGATGAGCAGCGCACCCGAAGAGGCAGTGATCGAGCCGAACGTACTGCCTTTCCCGCAACAGCTGGCGGAGCAGATCGGCGCACGGGCCACAGGGATCCTGACCGCGTCCTCGGGAAAGCTCCGCCGCCTGTTCTGTCTCCGTAAAGGAAGGATCATCTTCGCGAAGTCCAATCTCATCGAGGAACAGTTCGACGAGGTGCTGGTCAACGCCGGCAAGCTGCGGTCTTCCGATCGGGCCCATCTTCGTGTGGAGGCCAAGAAGGCCGGCGTGATGCCCTCCAAGCAGCTGGAAGGCAGCGAGCTGATGACCGACGACGAGTTCGTCGCCGCCATCCGCGAGCATTTCCTGGAGCTTCTTCACAAGAGTCTCGACGAGAGAGATACCACCGGCATCTTCGAAGCCGGCAGTCCCAACCTGGACCTGGAGGCGACGACGGACCTGTCTGCCTTTCCGGCGGTGCTGCACGGGATGAACAATCATCCCAACAGCCTGGACCGCGTGAGGATTGCCATCGGTCCGCCGATGACCGTCGCGCGGCTGACCAACGCCGGGATGCAACGGTTGCAGAACGAAGACGTCCCGGGCGCCGTCATGGAATGGGTGACCGCGTTCAACGAACCGTTGAATGTGACGAAGTGGGTCGAGGGTTCGGACATCAATGCGGAGACGGCCTTCCGTCAGATCCTCGCGCTGTTGATGCTGGGCGTGCTTGAGCGGGTCGTCGAGGACTCCTCCAAGGCGTCCAAGGGCGTCGCCAAGGCCGGTCGTGAGGAGCTGGAGTCCCGGATCCATGCGGCCAAGGATGCGGATCATTATTCCGTGTTGGGTGTCAGCGAAACGGTCAACGACATGGAGGTCCGCGAGGCCTACTACTATCTGGCCCGTCGTCTGCATCCGGATATCTTGCGTGGCGAACTCGACGACATGATGACCGACATCGAAGATTACTTCGCCAAGGTCACCGAGGCCTACAACACCCTGATCGACGAAGAGTCGCGAAGACAGTACGACAAGGATCGTTCGAGCATAGCGGAAGACAAGAAACGCGCCGCCGAACAGGAGCCGGACTCCCTGGCCCGTCAGAACTACGCCCGCGCCAAGATCATGATCGAAAAGAACCGTCGCACCGACGCAGTGGTGTTTCTAGAGAACGCCTGCAAGCTGGACCCGAGGAACGCGACCTATCCTCGAGAGCTGGGGCGGCTGTTGGGCGGCAACCCCCGTCGTCGCGCAGAGGCCGAGACGTTGCTGCAGCAGGCCATCGAGCTCGACCCTGCCGTCGCCACCAACTACACCGCGCTCGGTGAGCTGTACGCACGAATGAATCGTAACGACGAGGCTCGCACGCAGTTCAAGGAAGCCCTCAACTGGGATCCCCACGACGCCGACGCCCAACTGGGTCTCTCGAATCTGGGTTAGTTTTAGGGGTGTGTGATGCCCTGGGTCTTTGACGGCGACAACCTACTTGGAACCTGGCCCGGACGGAAGCGCGACGATCGGGGGCGTCGCTCGATTGCGGGCGAGCTGCGTCGGTTTGGTGCCGTCAGCAAGCGTCGGATCTTCATCGTCTTCGACGGCAGCCCCAGGAATCGTGAATCGTTCGGTCGCTGTGTGCACTTCCCTGCGGCTGGGGAGAGTGCGGACGATTGGATCCTTGCTCATTTGCGTAAGCAGGATGAGGTGGCGGGGTGGACGGTGGTTACGAGTGATCGTTCCCTTGGGGATCGGTGCCGGCATATCGGGGCGAAGGTTGTGAAGAGCGACAAGTTTCGACCACGGTTGGCGAAGGTGGCGCCGGAGCAGGAGAAGCCGGAGAGTGAGGAGGAGTTGGAGTATTGGTTGGAGCAGTTTGGGGGGGATGGGGAGGGGTGAGGACGAGACGTCAAGTAACCTACCCCCATGACCCGCGTGCTCATTATTCTCGCCCTCCTCGCCACCGTCGTCCTGATCGCGGCCATCGCCCTCGTCTGGTCGGCTCAGCGAAACGTCCTGTTCCCCCGACCCCTGTCACCGGCCTTCGACACCAGCACCGGCATACCGGGTGTTCACAAGCTGAGGCTCGGTAACGAAGAAACCACCGAAGCCTGGCTCCTGACTCCCCCATCTTCACCACAACGAAGTCCTGCCATCATCTTCGCCCACGGCAACGGCGAGCTGATCGACCACTGGGTCGCGGAGTTCGATGTCGTCCGCAACTGGGGAGTTGCCGTCCTCCTGGTCGAGTATCCAGGCTATGGTCGATCGAAGGGGTCACCGTCACAGTCGAGCATCACCGCGGCGTTCGTGGAGGCCTACGACTACTTGGCGGCCCTTCCTGAAGTCGATGCGGATGCGATTATCGGCTACGGACGTTCGTTGGGTGGGGGCGCGATCTGCCAACTGGCCGCCCGCCGCGAACTGACGACGCTGATCCTGGAATCCAGTTTCTCCAGCGTGGCCTCGGTCGCCGGCGGAATGGGCGTGCCGCGCTGGCTCGTGCGGGATCCGTTCGACAATCGTGCCGTGCTCGAGGGCTACTCCAGGCCGGTGCTGTTGCTACACGGGCAACGCGACCAGGTGA
The DNA here is from genome assembly GCA_029861955.1 of Acidobacteriota bacterium. Taxonomy (NCBI): domain Bacteria; kingdom Pseudomonadati; phylum Acidobacteriota; species Acidobacteriota bacterium. The sequence goes on along the minus strand of JAOTYK010000064.1, from coordinate 1,708 downwards.
TCCCCTTCCATCACTCGGAGGCTCTACGCGAGGCCGCAGCGCACTCCGAACTGCTGCCAATGGACTGCGGGCACAATGACTGCCCACGGCCGTGGCAACAACTACACGAGTTTCTCAGCAGAAGCGGCGTTCTGGAACCCAAGACAGATCATGACTGATTGCGGCTGCGGGTCGGATCAAGCGGACACGCTTGAACGAAGAACGCTCATCGCCTTGCTTGCGATCAATGCCGTCATGTTTCTCGCGGAGTTCATTCTTGGATTCCTGGCGGAATCCGCCGGCCTGATCGCAGACTCCCTCGATATGCTTGCCGACGCCGGGGTCTACGGAATCTCTCTCTATGCGGTGGGAGGAGGCATCGCACGTCAATCGAGGGCGGCGAGGATTAGCGGCATCTTACAGATCGCTCTGGGTATCGGTGTGCTTGCCGAGGTCGTGAGGCGGCTGATCTTCGGAAGCGAACCGGAGAGCCTCCTCATGATCGCGGTGGGTGCCGCGGCACTCATCGCAAATGTGTACTGTCTATTCCTCCTTTCACGACATCGTGAGGGTGGCGTTCACATGCGAGCATCCTGGATATTCTCGGCGAATGACGTCATCGCCAATCTAGCGGTTACTATTTCGGGTGGGCTCGTCTGGCTGGTTGGTAGTCGATATCCGGATCTGGTGATCGGTGCCATCATTTCAGCGGTTGTGGTGAGAGGCGGATTCAAGATCTTGCGTGAAGCCAGGGAAGCCCAGACGGAACGCCCTTCATGAGATGCACAAGAGGATCCGTAATGAAACTCGAAGGAATCGATCACGTCGCCCTTGGCGTTCGAGACGTTAGCCAGTCAGTCGCCTGGTACAGACAAGTCCTCGAACTCGAGCGAATGCATGAAGGCGTCTGGGGCGACTCCCCCGCGATGGTCGGGATCGGAAACACCGCGCTTGCTCTGTTTCCGATTCAGGCCAAACAGGTAAAGGCGCCGCCCGGCAAGGATACGGTGGCGATGCGCCATGTCGCCTTTCGGGCAAACCGCAGTACGTTCGTGGAGGCGCAGGCTCGTCTAGAGAGACTCGGGATCGAAGTTGAGTTTCAGGATCATGAGATCTCGCATTCGATTTACTTTCTTGATCCGGACGGACATGAGATCGAGATCACCTCGTACGACGTCCATGAAGCGTAAACTCTAGTACCGCTCATCCGGGATGCCGTTCCGGGTCGTTCACACAAGAAGCGGAATCCACCCGCCGACGAACAGGATCATGTAGATAATCCAGGCGCCAATCGCAATCAGCTGAACGAGGTACCACCACGAGCCCTTCCCTTTCTCTTCATTCAGGGATAGCCAGCGAGTGACCTTCTCTTCCGATTCGAGCCGTTTGTTCTTCATTGCAGTCATTGTACCCGGTGGCTCGCAATCTATTCTCGACCCCGCCAGATCACCCGGTATGATGATTGTGAACTGAATTGCACGACAAACGGGCGGAGGCACCCACGCACGATGAGACTTGTCGTCATGGCACTCCTCCTGGTCGTCGGCTGCACTCCGGCGTCCGAAACCAGCTACCGAAACGGCGACATCATCTTCCACGAGTCCCGCTCGTCTCAGAGTGAGGCCCTACGCCTGGCCATGAACTCGCGTTACACCCACATGGGAGTGATCTACATCAACGATGGCAAGCCGTTCGTCTACGAGGCGGTCGGTCCCGTGAAGGTGACCCC
>JAOTYK010000063.1 GCA_029861955.1 Acidobacteriota bacterium | reverse complement strand
TGGTTCACCATCGCCATTAGACAATGATCCGCTTCGCCTCGTATTCCATGTCCAGGATGAGCTGGTGGTTCACATCGGTCAGCGACTTCTTCAGCGGACAGCCCGTGTGAAACGGCACGCCGTCGTGCTTCTGCATCGTGTACTCCTGGTTGGTCTTCCAACCCTTCAGATCGTCGGAGTACGCCGTCTGCGGATGCGACTGGTGCCACGCCACCTGCGACTTGTCGATCACGAACCGACCGACCTGTAGACCAAGTCTGCACATGAAGTCGTTGTCCTCGAACGCGATGCCCTTCAGGTACTCCAGGTCCCACTTGACAGCGTCCATGTGCGAGCGATGCACGCCGTAGAACCAGCCGAGCGGAGCCAACCGATCCGGGCCGAGGTAGGTCTGATTCGTGTCGAGATCGACCACGCACGGCATGTACGCGACCTTCGTCAGGTCGAGGTCGAACGCACGGTCGATGATGTTCGGCGGCACCATCACGTCCGACGACATCCAGAAGATGTGCTCGCCCTTCGCCTCCTCGAGCCCCATGTTCGCCGCGTGCGCCGGGTTGTTGTACCCGTCGTCGATCTGGTAGACGTGCGGGTGGTCCTTGAACGTGTTGCACTGAATCCAGCGCACCGGAAGGTTGCCGAACGATTCGATGATCGGCTGGTACGGGATGTTCGACCCGTCGTCGACGATAACGATCTCGCCGTCCGTCCAGTCGTTACACCCCAACTTCACCAGGGTGTTCATCAACATCAACTGCGGACGGTTGTACACCGTCATCACGACCGAAAACTTCATGGCCTCACCTCGTCTGGGTCTGGATTCGGAATGTCGACATGATAGGTCCTGACTAACGCCTCCTGGATGTCCTTCGGGCCTTTCTCGTGTGGCATTACCCAGATCAACTTCCGCTCTAACCGACCTTCGCCGTGGGCCTGGTTTCGCCAGTGGCCTCGGACCCAGAACCTCTTAGTGAGAGTCCAGGACGACGACGAACCGCCGAGGGATTTGCGCTGTGCCGGAGGAAGGCGCAGCGATGTACCAACCACCCAATGCCTAACCGGGAGCCTGTCTCTGTCTGGATTCTTGCGCTTGGCCCCAGATTTGTAGCGTGTCCGCGGCTGCACATCTGACTTGGCGGAGTTGATGTATGCAACTGTGTTGGAAACTAGATCGTGTAGATCGCTGCACGTCTCTCCGGACACATCCATCCACACCTTGCATCCTGGCAAGTGTCGTTCGTCGAACTCCGGGCTCGCCATGTACTTACGCATCCTGGACTGCGCGAACTGGCCGTTGAACTCATCTGTGCTGATCTTGCCGTCGCTGCCTACTCTAAACAGAAACCTACACGACTCCGTATCCCACGGGACGACGAGAACTCGGCCAGCCGATGGGTACTCACAAAAGAACAGGTCATGCGGCGGAGGGATCTCTTGCAGTTCGTGTGGAGGGGTAGTCATCCCAAGTAGGCGCTCTAGCGTGCCAGTCACCGAGAAGCGATGCACTCTATCCGGTCTTATGGTCGCGTCCATCGCTCTAACCATGACCGCATCCGTCTCTGCTTTGTGAAACTCCCTCATCCGCAAACCAAGGCGGACGGATTCATCATCGTCCATGTGTGGCCTCCCTCAAAGCCGCGTTACTTATTCCAGCGCGGCGCTCGCTTCGTGTACTTCCGCTTCGGCTTGACCTCGGGCGGCGCAGGCGGAACAGGCTTCTCCAGCGCCTCGAACTTACCCGCGCACTCCGGGCACTCCGCAGACGGCATGTGCTCCGCCCAGCGCTTCATCGACGGCGACTGTGTACCCTTCGCGAGAACCTGACGCCAGCTCATATAGGCAAACTCAGGCGCGCCCGCAACCATCCCAGTGTCTTCGCAGCGTGAACATTTATACAGCACAGTATCGACTCCTTTGGGGTGGCTCGTCCGAGTCCTCCCCGAACAGGTACTCCTCGAACGGGTCGTACTGACTCAACGCAGGAGCGAACTCGAGCAGCGCCGAATCGGTGCAACGACTCCATACGTCCGCGTCGTCGTCCCACTTCAACGTGTTCCGACCCTTAGCCAACGAACGCCAGTTCCTCGCCTGCGTCAACGCACCCGTCTTACCGCCGTCCCCATACAGGAACTCTTCCGGTACGCTCTCGCAGATAAGGATGTCGCCGTTCTCAGCCTCGCTACACAGCTTCTCGAAGCGGTTGTTCTTCGCACCCGAAGCGTGACTGTCATTGAATCGCGGCAAACGGTTCTTCTTGTCGCGGTAGATCGAAACGCCGGCACGCTTAGCCGCCTCGAACATCTGATCGCTGTAATCGGCACCCAACCCGCCGTACATCTCATTGAAGAACAGATTCGTGCCCCACTTACCCAGCAGGCGGCAAGCCTCGTCGCAACCCTGCGATGCGGTCCAGTCCTGCGAGTGAACGCCGTCGAGCAACACTTTCTGCTGACGACCGCGGCGAGCGACAATCTTCACCACCGCAATAGACCACCAGTCCTTGGAAGAATCGCCGCGAGCCTTCTCCCCCACACCGCTCAACGAACCCACGGCCCGCGGTGCCGGATCGGAGAGAATAAACACGCGACCAGGACCCGCAGCCTCTTTGATAGAGATAAAGTGTTCGCATTCGCTCTGCTTCCACATCCGATCGCTGTCAGGTAACGGGTCGTTCATCATCTGACAGGAAAACTCGAACTTCGTCATTCCTCGGCGTTTGCGCTCGATGTCCCTTCTAGTGAAAAGAACGGGTTGACCGCTCCAGTCTGGCTCACCATCAGTTTCATAACAGGCTCGCACCCGGACATCCCAGTCTTTGCTTCCTCGCCAGTCAACGTAAATGTCATCGCTGTCCCAATGGGTGCCCGAGCCAAATACTGGACATCCTGTGGACACAACGTTAAGCGCAGTTCGAGCGAACCATCGCCTTTTCTTAGGCATAAGGTTATCTTCGATGTCGTTGTAACCAATGATGTCGTCGAGATACCCTCGCCTGCTGTGTCCACCAGTCGCCTCGCTTCCCGCGCCCCAAGCACGCATAGACGGCGCTCGATCCTTGTTCGCACTGAACCGGAAACCCTTAGCCGTCGACCACTTCTTAGCCCGTATCGAAGGCATCATCTCAGGACGCAAACGACGCAACTCCTTGTTGTCCTGAAAATACTTCCCAACCGCAGTCATAGAACCAAGAGCCATATCCTCGACCGCATGCCACCAGGTCAACGTATCGGTAGGATCAATCAAAAAGTCCTGAACGCAACGAGCCTCCTGAACAGTCGTCTTATAATGATCGCGTGCCCACATCTCCATCTCGAACTTCCGATACTTACCCGCAGCACGCAACCGACGCCGACGGTCCATCTCATCCATCATCGGCTTGTGAAACTCAACCGTCAGCTTGTCGCGACCAAGATACTCAGTCGCCAGGTACCACAGCGATCGACTGACCTTCCGCAACTCGCGCTGACGAGTCAGGTCCTTCATCGACGCGATGATCGCAGGTGCGCCGGCCATGAAGACTACTAACGACGCCGTCGACGGACAGCACCAGCGTCGTCAGCCAATTCCTTCTCCTGACGCTTGCGATCCGCAATAGTACGAGCATCCTTCACCGACGCCTTCCGCTTCGCAGCCAACGCCTTCTTGAACGCCCCCGCAGGACCCACGAAATCAGAACGTGTCTTCGGGGCCTTCTTCGTCGTACGACCCGTACTCAACGGCACGCCCTTCTTCAAACGCGCACGACGCGCCTTACTACGCTCTCTCGTTCCTGCCATAACCTTCCTCCCGTGACCGCACGGGCCGGTCATTGAACTACCGGAACCACTACCTCAACAGGCACGCCGTACAACGTACCGCCACTCTCAATCCGTAGAGGCCGATACTCACGAACGTAACCAGTCAACAACTCAAGATCAGAACGCAACGCAGTGAACTGACCGTTGAATCGCGACTCAACCGAATCAGCCTGCGAACGGGTCAACACCACGCCAGGTATCGGCAAATCAAGCGTCAACGCCATCGACTGTATCGAAAGAACGGCACGCTCTAACTCGATACCATCCAAGTCGGGATACGTCGGCTCCATCGAATCACCCAATCGCAGAAATTTGTGAGTGGCATCTAATTAACATAGGACGAGGCGTCGCGGGGCCAACCCGGTACGGCTTACCCCCCTCCATCATGTGCTGTCGCCCTGCTCGACCACACTAGCTTCGCTGCAGTCGACGACTCGAGCCGCATCACCGTGACGCTGCAAGATCGAGTCTGCCAGGTGGGGACGATCGAGCCCGCAGCGTAGACCTGCGAGCATAGCTTCTCGTACCATGCGCCTCACCCTGTCGATGTGTACCTGTGGATCGGTGTCGGTGTCTTCTTCTAGGTTCTTCTCAACCACAGTCGCACTGACAGCCATCGCTCGCAGTGCAAACTCGCCGTCTTGGTCTTGGTCAAGCTTGCGGTCGACTACGCGCTGTGACTTATCTAGGATGCCGCGGGCTTTATCCAGCCTACCGTTCTTCTTCTGCTCGAGCGCAGCGACTAGCCTAGGTCGGCCTAACGCCGTGGATATGTACTTTCGGGCTGAAGAGTCTGCGTAGCCGGCGTCTTTTGCGGCTTCTAGCAGCGTCGGGAACTTGTTTTTGGCTAGGTTCTCGAGTAGTCGGTCTTCTCGGTAGCTTAGTTTGCTGGCCTCGAGGACTACCGCGCTGCATTCGGGGCAATGGAGCGGCTTTGTTGCCAGGCTGGCCATGGCGGAAGTCTAACACAAGACGCAGCAACCCCCCCGTAGGTCCCCCTCTGGGACCCCCGCGGCCCCGTCGATTCCCGCGGTTAGGCCGGCGTACCTGTGGATACGTTGCGGCCGGACTCTAGGTCGCTTGGCGCAGAGTCGTCGTCCGCGCTGCGGTACGGTCAAGAGGCCGGCTGTCTCTCCGGCATTGCCGGTTCCGAGAGTCTGGCGGGAGTCTAGCACAAAAAAAGGCCCCACCGAAGCGGGGCCAGTTGAGCGTTTCCGCTCTGGGGAAGGGTTACTTGGTCGTCTTGTTGGCTATTTCGCGGGTTTCGGCTCGATTCGGGCCGAGTTGCAGTTGTTGGGTTGCGAGCTTGCCTATCAGGGCCGCTCGTTTGGCAGCGTCGATTCCTTGTGCTTGTTTCATTGGGGCACCTCAACCGGAGCGTACACGGTCAACCAGTGCCCGCCGATGATGTATCCGATTTGGACGGTTGAACCGTCTTTCTTGTCGATGTACATCTTTGCCGCTCGTTTGCGCCCGATTTGGTCCATTAGGTCTTTCCGGCAGTGCTCTCCGAAGTAGAAACGCTGTCCGTATTGGTCGATTGCCACGCCGTATTGTGCTTTCATCATTCCCCCCTTGCCTTTCGGACTGCGGTGATGACAGCGCGGACAGCCGCGTCTTTTCGGTCGACTGTCGCGGGTTTGCAGTCGTCGCCCTTGCCTGATTCGGAGTGCTGATGGTTGAGTTTCCACAGCAGCCCCTCACAAGCCGCCAGCAGGTCCGGCGCGGCTGCGATCAGGCGTGCGTTTTCCTGCGCTTGCTCTGTTGAGAACCACCACGCCGAAACATCCGCCACTAGTCCGCCATGCTTGCCGTTGCGGACGACCTTAAAAACCTGCTCTCCGCCCTTGCCGGACTGGCGCGGTAGTTGAGAGTCGAACATCCACGGCCCCGGCGTATGCCCGGCCATCAGAAAGACCCGATAGCTGCGAGCGTCACAGCCGCGTAAAAGGCGAAAACGAGAATGAGCGCTGCGGATGCTGCGATCGCGGCCAGGTCGTACAAGATTCTCAATTGTCTCATTGCTTCCCCTTGGCGCTTTCCGCGCTTTGTTGGCTATCGGATGAAGTAGGACACGCCGTCGTAGTCGACTTCGGTGTAATCCACTTTCAGTTCGTTCGCGGCTTGCTCCCAGTCGATGCATCGCGCGGGCCAGTCGGTGCAATTCGTGAGCATTCCGCAGTCTTCGGCGAGTTCTTGGGCGTATTCGGTGAAGTAGGAGTACCGAATCAGGGCTTCGCCGTGATGCCAGTCCGCCGCGTAGCCCTCACATTCGGACTGCAATTCCTTGAGCATTCGGAGCTCTTCGCTCTCGTCTTCGTCGCGGTCTTCGTCCGCCTCGAGTTCGTCGATTCGCTCGATTATGTCGCGGCTGTCGATGATGTCCTGATACTTGCTGGTCTTGTCTTCTACCATCGCTTCCCCTTATCGCGGTCTGTTGTTGCCGCTGTGGTAAGTATACGCCACGCATAACGAGAGTCAAGCGGGTCGCGCATATTTCCTCAATTCATTTCGCCACGCGCTGGACTAGTCCTATCTATTGAGTCTAGATCGAGTATGCCGTTGACATACCGCGCTAGTGGCAGTATTCTAACGGCATTGGCGTTATCTCGCGCCGACGAACATCGGAGGTGTGCTTTGGAGTATCCCACGGTCGAATCGTTAGCCCGCTGGCGGCATCGCCTGGCGGTATCTCAGTCCGTTCTAGCCCGCGCCCTGGACGTGAAACAGTCGACGCTGAGCCGCTGGGAGTCGGAGGCACTATCCCCCAGCAAGATCGAGCTGCGAGCGTGGAGGAACGTGCTGGAGGTGCTGGAGGACTGCCGCGATGGGGAGTGAGAAGCGTTGCCCAACTTGCCGTATCCCGAAGCCCTTGGATGAATTCAGTCCGGTCCCGTCGAGGTCCGATGGGGTGGACTGGCAATGTCGCGAGTGTGGCCGGCTGAAGAAGCGCGACTACTACCGGAATGATCCCGCGGCGACCTACTCGGCTGTGACCAGGCAGCGGGGGGCCACCATCCACGAGGAGATATGCCCCAAGCGGCTCCACGAGTTACGGGGCGGGACGTGCCAGTATTGCCGGGTTGAACTGGACTACTGGGATGAGGAGCGGAACAAGCGGGGATTCACGGTCGACCACCGCGTCCCATTATCTCGTGGTGGGGTCCATTCCTACGAGAACTGCGTGATTTCTTGCATGCCGTGCAACTCGTCCAAGTCCGACATGACCGAGATGGAGTGGCGGATGTCCAGCCGACCGAGGGCGTTGACCCTAACTATTTGAACTAGAGTTCCCCGTGGAACCTTCCCGCTGCGGTCGATCCTGGGCGGTCTGGGTTGGATCTCGCTGCTCTTCCATCGCCGTCACGAGTTGGCCCACCGCCCGATTGATCTCCTCTCGCACGATTCGCCGTATCCCTTGGCCCATTTCGCTGTCCTCGAGTATGGGCTGCCCCCAAGCATTTCGACGTGGCGGGCCGAACGGCCACAGTAGGTGCCCTCTCAATGCTTGCTGGTAGTCGGCGATCGCCTGCTCCTGTTCCTTGCGCCTGTCACCCATTTTTATCCCCCTCCCCCATCAGCAGCGTCCAGGCTTCGTCGGCGAGGGACTGTGCGCGTTCGTAATAAGCGCGGGTGATCGGATCTTTTATCCTCATCTCGGTTGATAGCGCTCGGTACGCCCTGCTCAGCTCGGCCAGTGCGCGGGCGCGGGAGATGGAGCGATCCTGTCGCTCTAGTTTCTCGGCGACGAGCCGCAGTTCCTCCTCCACCCATTCTTTCGTCATTCCCATCTCACCCTCCCTCGCGGTTTATCTCGGATACAAGTTCACCGCATCGGTCGCATTGCACGAAACGCAGGACTGGTCCACGGAACCACACCCTAAACTCGTTATTGCATTTCTTGCACACGAAGCGGCGCACCGATTCGATGTGGGGCCTATTGCTCACGGCTGATCTCGTCGCAGACTCTCGCGGCTTTTTCTGGGCCGAACATGATCGACACCGCTTCAAACACCGATTCGACCCTGTAGCACTCGCCCTTCCACGACGCGAGAAACGCAATTTGCTTGTCGTTGAGCCTCTTTTTGCTCGGCGGCATGTCGGGGTTCTTGACTTCGAGGAGGACGGTGCGGGCCGGATGATGGTCGAGACCCTTCCACGCTCCCCTCGCCACAATCAGGTCCGGGAACCCGTTGCCGACCGCTGCGGTGGATACGACGCTGCACCCGAGGTCGCGAAGTGCTTTCACGATGGCGGTCTGGATCTTGTCGTCGATCTTGGCGGCGCGTCTCATGGGAGCGTCCG
>JAOTYK010000062.1 GCA_029861955.1 Acidobacteriota bacterium | reverse complement strand
TCGTCGAGGCGTTGGGCGGAGCGGTGTTCGGTCTCGTCATCGGCTGGGTCGCCTACCGCATGTTGAAAACGATCGACAATCATTCCGTCGAGATCCTGATCACCCTCGCCATGGTCGGTGGCGGATATGCGCTGGCGGGGCTTCTGCACACCTCGGGGCCGATCGCGATGGTTATCGCCGGGCTGTTCATGGGCAATCACGGCAGGCTGTTCGGCATGTCTGACGACACCCGTAACGCGCTGGACGGCTTCTGGGAGGTCGTGGACGAGATCCTCAACGCGGTGTTGTTCGTGATGATCGGGTTGGAACTGCTGGTGCTGGCATACAGCGGCAGGCGACTGCTCCTGGGGTTCGCGGCCATTCCGCTGGTGCTGGCCGTACGGTTCGTCGCGGTCGGAATCCCGATCTCGCTATTGCGCCGAGTCCGCGAGTACGTTCCTCACACGGTCAAACTGATGACCTGGTGTGGGGTTCGTGGCGGAATATCCATCGCGCTGGCACTCAGCCTGCCGCCGTCCCCGAACCGCGAGCTGATCCTCTCGGTGACCTACGCGGTGGTGGTCTTCTCGGTCCTGGTCCAGGGACTCACCGTCGCGCCGGCGGTTCGTCGCGCCCTTCGCGGCTCGTCGGGTTAGATTCCGAAGCGCTCCGCGTCCCACTCGAGGCCCAGCGCGTCCGGTGGCGCCATGTAGCCGATCAGTGCCGACGCCGCGACCACCGACGGGCTGGCGAGATAGCCCTCGCCGCCAAGCCCCATGCGGTTCTGCCAATTGCGATTGAAGGTCGTGATCGCTCGCTGTCCTTCGAGTAGAGCATCGGGTCCCTGCCCGAAGCAGGGTCCACACCACGAGTCACGGATCTGTCCTCCAGCACCGCGAAGAAGATCGGCAATCGATGCGCCGCCCAGTCGCTTGTCACCTTGTTCGATGGCCTGTTTGACGCCACCGGAACCGGGGAAGATGACGAACTCGGTTCGGGCCTCGGTGTATCCCAGATCTCGCGCGGCGAGAATGACGAGCGCCGCCTGCAGCAGGTCGTCGTAGCTGCCGTTGGTGCAGGATCCGATGAACGCCTTGTCGAACGACAGCTTCTCGGCTGCGACCTCGTCAGCCGGATGGGCGTTCCCCGGGCTGAAAGGACGGGCAATCATCGGTCGGACCGCGTCCAACTCGAAGGCTTCATCGATCGCGTACTGGGCCTGCGCCCCCGGAGTCATACGGGGGTAGGGGAGATCGTTCATGCCTTTCGCCCGGTACCAGTCGTACGTCAGATCGTCGGCGGCGAAGATGCCGTTCTGGGCCTCTCCTTCCGCCATCATGTTCGAGATCGTGTTGCGATAGGCGATCGGTAGCTGGACATCCGCGTCGACGAACTCCACCGACATCCCCTGGGACTGCTTCGCACCCCAGCGCTCGAGGAGGGTCAGCACGATATCCTTCCCGGTCACCCACGGTTGAAGTCGGCCGCGGAACGAGACTCGACGGGCCTGCGCCAGGGTGAAATAGACGTATCCGGTCGACCAGCCGAACCCCAGCGTCGTCGAGCCCACTCCGATGCCGACGGCACCGTAGGCCCCGTAGGCCCGACTGTGCGAGTCCGCGCCCGGAATGAACTGGCCGGGCATCACGAGGCCTTGTTCGGGAAAGTAGAAATGAAAGATGCCGTCTCCGGGGTTGGCGTAGTACGGCTTCTCCATCCGCTGCTGCGCCGCGAACTGACGCCCGATCGCAGTCTGCTTGTCGTCGGAGTCGCTTCCGGTAAAGACGAAGTGATCGTTGGCCACCGCCGCCTGGCGGGGGTAGATCGTGTCGCCGGCAGTGATCTGATTGAACGTGTGGATCGAAAAGGGTGCCGTGCCATCCGATGCCGGCAGGAGATCGGCGTAGACACGCAGTGTCTCTCCCGGCTTCAATTCCGCATCCTTGTTGACACGGTGGGACCAGATGATCTGTTCGGTCGTCGTCATCCGGGAGGCGGTCTTTTCGTCGGGCCACTCGATCGCCGGCGGGTGGACCACGGAATCGTGGAACTCGCGTCGACCGACAGCGAAGATGCCACCGCTGCTGCGGATCTCTTCTTCCTTCTCCGAAAGTGGCTTCGGGTCGTAGGTCTTCTCCCGCGTGAGGTTCGTCAGCTGGCGAGTGCCGGGATCGAATGCGAAGCGATCCCCGTCTTGCGCATCCTCGACGGCGGGCGGGCACTGAACGACATGCAGCCCAAGGTTGAACGCGTTGCGTCGGAAGATATCGCCCATGTTCTCGCCGCAGACGATCACCATCTGCAGGCCAACCTCTTCGGCGATGGCCTTCAGGCCGGCAGGGCTCATCTCGCGAGAGGAGCCGATGGCAAATCGTTCGCCCGCGATGACAAACGTCTCTCCGCCATGCACCCGTGCGCGGAAGTCCGGCACCAGATAGCGGAAGGCCCCTTCCTTCCACTTGGCATCAAGAGAGTCGAGACTCTCCGACACGCAGTCCTTCGCGGGGGTGATCTGGTCGGTATCGATGGCGTCGAGTTTCTTTCCCGCAGTCTCGTTGTCCCAGAGGATCAAGGCCGTTCCCTCGATCCGCTCCGCAGCACCGGCGCCTCCGGATGCGGCCTCGGGTGTCGGGATCGCGGAGGCCTGGACGCCGTCCTTCAATTGTGCGGGCTGGATCGTGTGCATCGAGACGGTCTCCTGACGGTTGAGTGAAAATCATGGTCGCACATTCACCGGGCGCCCTCCAGCTTGTCAGTCGCCGAGGTGGCGGCTAAGCTGGGCCCGTCAAGTCCCCCGAAAGTTGAAGACGAAATGAGGAGTTGCGATGCGATCCATCGTTCGGCTGGCCGTTGCCTCGATCCTACCGATCCTGCTCTGTGTGAGCGGTTGTGGCGTGTCCGATGAGGCGCCGGAACCGGTTGTCCCCGCTGATGATTACTCGGGTCGAACGACCTACATCGAAGTCGAGCTGACGGCGGACCTCTCCGGGCTCACCGACAACCAGCGAGCGATGTTGCCGCTCCTGATCGAGGCGTCCCGCACGATGGAGAACGCATTCTGGAGGCAGGCCTGGGGCGATCGAGACGCTCTCCTCGCATCCATCGAAGACGAGGAGACCCGTCGATTCGCACAGATCAACTACGGCCCATGGGATCGGCTCGATGACAATCGACCCTTCATGGACGGTATCGGGGACAAGCCTCGGGGCGTCCAACTCTATCCCCAGGACATGACGGTCGAGGAGTTCGAGGGTGCGGTCGCCGCGTCGGCCGACGACGGAGCCGCGCTGAAGAGTCTCTACACCGTCATTCGTCGCGACGCAGGTGGACTCTTCGCCGTTCCCTACTCGGAGGTCTATGCCGAAGAGCTGGGGCGTGCCGCCGACCTCCTCGAGCAGGCCGCGGCGCTGGCCGAGGACGATGGCTTCCGCGAGTACCTGAAACTTCGGGCGACGGCGATGCGCACCGACGATTACCGCGCCAGCGACATGGCCTGGATGGACATGAAGGACAACACCGTTGATGTGGTGATCGGTCCCATCGAGAGCTACGAGGATCAGTTGTTCGGCTACAAGGCCTCGTTCGAGGGCTACGTTCTGATAAAGGACACGGCGTGGAGCGATCGCCTCTCGCGCTACGCGGCGATGCTTCCCGGTTTGCAGGAGGGTCTGCCGGTCGAGGATGCCTACAAGCGGGAGTCGCCCGGAACCGATTCGGATCTCAACGCCTATGACGCCATCTTCTACGCGGGCGACTGCAACGCCGGCGCCAAGACGATCGCGATCAACCTGCCGAACGACGAGCAGGTCCAATTGGCAAAGGGAACGCGACGTCTTCAGCTGAAGAACACCATGCGGGCCAAGTTTGACAACATCCTCGTTCCGCTGGCGGAGATCTTGATCGCTCCGGACCAACGCGAGAAGGTCCGCTTCGAGGCCTTCTTCGGAAACACCATGTTTCATGAGGTCGCCCATGGCCTGGGCATCAAGAACACGTTGGACGGGAGCGGCACGGTGCGTCAGGCGCTGAAAGACCACGCCTCGGCACTCGAAGAGGGCAAGGCCGACATCCTCGGTCTGTACATGGTTACCCAGTTGATCGAGAACGGCGAGGATACGGGGGCGACGCTGGAAGAGCACTACGCGACCTTCCTGGCCAGCATCTTCCGATCCGTCCGATTCGGCGCGTCAAGTGCTCACGGCAAGGCCAACATGATTCGGTTCAACTTCTTCAACGAACGGGGTGCGTTCAGTCGCGACGAAGAAGGCTTCTATCGTGTCAACAGCGATCAGATGCGCGACGCGACAAACGCGTTGGCGGAAAAGATCCTTACGCTTCAGGGCAACGGCGACTATGACGGGGTGGCATCGCTTGTCGCCGAGCTCGGTGTTGTCCACGACACACTAGGCGCGGACCTGGACCGACTTGCCGGTGCAGGGATTCCGGTCGACATCGTCTTCCGTCAGGGTGAGGATGTTCTCGGTCTCTGAGCGGGGAGATACAACGTCCGGGCAGTAAGTTGCTGGTGATCGAGGCCCGCCGCCCGGTCAAGAAGTCTCAACCGTTCCGGTAGCTCGGTCCGGAACTTCCACTCGTCCGAACGGCCGCCCCGCTCCTCGAATCGAGCCTGCCACTCCCGCCACCACGGAACCAGGCGTCGGGAGATCGGCTCGAGGATCAGGATCGGACCGCGGGAGCCCGACAGCAGGTTCTCGAGAAGCGTCTTGCGGGCGTCGTCATCGATTTCGTTGACGGTCCATCCCAACACGACGGCGTCACCGTCTTGCAGCGAGGCGCCGACGACGTTACCCCGTTTCGGGCTGCCCTTGAGTCCGAGTTCGCGCCAGACCCACCGAGTCTCGTCGATGGCCCATGGCGAGAGGTCCACGCCTGTGACGGGGGGTGGCGAGGCGAACGCGAGGCTCCACGCCGCCGAGACCACACCGGTCCCGCAACCCAGGTCGACGATACGGCGAGGTCTCCGCCGGTTGGCTCCCAACTCCGCCACGACGTGACGCGTGATTACCAGGTGAAGGGTGCCGTAGAAGAGTGCGAACGCCGCCCGTTTTCCCGCCCCCTGTGTCGCGCGACGTTCACGCCCACCACGCTGGACGTAGGCGATCGACAGCGCCTGCAGAGAACGTCGCACCTCGGAGAACGAGCGATCCCGCAGATGTCGGGCTTCAAGCTTGAGATACCAGGAATTGAGATCCACGTCGCGGTGATACCGCACCAATGCGGTGCAAGGCAAGCGGTTTAGCTGGCCTGGGCTCGATAGAACTTCAGGACGTGCCGGCCCTCGTCCTGCAAACGGTAGCCAAGCTTCTCTGCTTTCCGAACGACGGTCGAACGCGAGGGAGACCACGCGACGCCCTGTCCGGTCTGAGAGTCTTCGACCTCGAACCAGACCTGTTTATCGGTCCCGCGGTAGCAGTAGACCTTGTAGAGTAGCGCCGTCATTTCCTGAACCGCTCCTTGTGTGTTGTTCGGGTACGGGAAACGCTACCAATCGTCAAGCGGTTTCCACGGCAAACAACGTAACGAGTCGGTGGTCCGACGGCGTTACCGTGTTATTCACGTTGATCTCGGAAGCGAGTTGCAATTCCGCAAACGTTGTCGGGATTTTCCGGGTCACTCTGCGGTGACTACAGAGAGTCACGAAAACCACCGAACCTTGGTAGAATCACTGTCATGCACATCGTTAGAACGTTTCTCGTACTCTCGATCGTCGTCCTGACCGTTTCCGTGTTCGCGGCAGAGCCGCTTACGAACGAAACGGCCACGACCGTCACGCGGGAGATCTCTGCAACGGTCGCCGACATACGCGGACTTCCGTTTCGCGAGTCGGTCAAGGTCGAGGTCGTCGATGCCGACGCGGCAGCCCGTCACGCTCTCGAACGGATCGAGTCGTTTGACCTCATGGAGCGATTGAACGGGCAGGAGGTCGTCTTCCGGATCCTCGGCTTGATCGAACCGGAGACACGTCTGCTGGATCTGTTCACGGATACGCTGCGTGAACAGGTGGGCGGTTTCTACAACCCGTCTACGAAGACGTTCTATCTGATGGATTCGTCGTCGGGGGCGATGGTCTCCATCCTTGCCGCACACGAACTGACCCACGCCCTCGAAGATCAGCATTTCGATCTGGATAGTCGGGTCCGATCGGCCATCGAAGATGACGACGCCGCGTTCGCCGTCGGCGCCGTTCACGAGGGAAGTGCCACCCTGGTGATGACGGTGTTTGCGGGTCAGGCGCTGGCGGCGGGCGAGCTGGATCTGGGCGAGCTTCAGGAGTATGCACAGGAGGAAGCGGAGCGTGCGGTTCTGATGCGTGAGACGCCGCCGATCTTGACCCGCGGTCTGTTGGGCGCCTATCTGCTCGGCGCCAATTTCCTCACAAACGGAAACGTCATGGGTGTTGCTCTCGGTGGCATGCCCCACGATCGACTGAGTGCCGCATTCGACGCCGGTCCGGTCTCGTCGGAGCAGGTCCTCCATCCGGAGAAGTACTGGGACCCGTCACGGAAGGACGTGCCGTTGCCGGTCTCCCCACGGAACGCCGGCAAACGGCTCGGCAAGGGATGGCGCCGGACTCTCAGCGGCGTTTTCGGCGAGTTGAACCTCGGCACCCTTGTCGGCCTGGGGCTGCCGACGGAGGAGGCGATCCAGAGCTTCGACGCGTCCGCCTGGACCACGCCGTCCGTCCAGGGTTGGGGCGGTGATCGATGGGAGCTCTGGACCCATGATGACGGTCGTTCGGTCGTCCTGCTCGCCACTCGCTGGGACAGCGATGGGGACGCTGTCGAATTCGAGGCGGCGATGAACGATTCCCGCTTCAATGTCGGTAGACGCGGCGACCTCGTCGCGATCATCGCGGGGGACATGCCCTCGTCCAGAGTCAGAAAGGTCCTGAACGGCATGCTCTCCGGCCGTGGACGGTGATGTTCTTGTCGAAGAGGACGGATCCGGTTACAGTGAGCGAGACTCCGATTCCACAACCAGCGACTAGATGAGCCTGGAGGTTGACTGATGGCCCACGAACTGCCAGCCCTACCGTATGACTTCAACGCACTTGAACCCCACATCGACGCCCGGACCATGGAAATCCACCACGGCAAGCATCACGCGGCGTATGTGGCCAACCTGAACAAGGCTCTCGACGGTCACGGCGACCTCCAAGCCCACTCCATCACGGAACTGGTCGGTGACCTTGCGTCCGTCCCCAACGCGATTCGAACCGCCGTGCGTAATAACGGTGGCGGCCATCTCAACCATTCGATGTTCTGGACGGTCATGCAGCCGGGTGGTGCCACGGCGCCTTCGGGTGCGTTGGCGGCCGCGATCGACAGCAGCTTCGGATCCCTCGATGAGTTCAAGACCCGGTTCGCCCAGGCGGCGGCCACTCGATTCGGTTCCGGCTGGGCCTGGTTGAACGTCGCCGGCAAGGGTCTGGAGGTCGTCTCGTCGGCCAATCAGGACACCCCTGTCATGGACGGCGGCAAGCCGATCCTGGGGCTGGACGTCTGGGAGCACGCCTATTACCTCAACTATCAGAATCGGCGCCCTGACTATGTGAAGGCATTCTGGAATGTGGTCAACTGGGACGTGGTCGCGGAAAACTTCGCCAAGGCGTCGTAATCTCGCCAGTGCTGGCGTCGGGTCCGGCTCGAACCTACGTTTTCCACGTCGGCAACGATGTGGGAGGCTTCGATGAGCGCGATCTTCGACCGTGAAGAGATGCTAGACCGTCTCGGGGGTGATGCCGAGCTGCTCGGCGACATCATCCAGTTGTTCCTCGGCGAAAGCCCGAAGATGCTACAGGGTGTCCGTGAGGCTTCCGAACGCGACGACCTGGTGACCCTCCAACGGACCGCCCATACGCTCAAGGGCGCGTTGTTGAATATCTCGGCACCCCAGGCCGCCGATGTCGCGGCACGCATCGAGCAAGCAGGTCGCGACGGGCAGCGCGAGCGGACGCAGGAACTCCTGCAGCGGCTCTCCGACGAAATCAACGCCCTGGAAGAGGTGCTGGCAGCCGTGTAGGGCGACCTACGACCCCGAACGGAGCTTGTCGTTCCACCACTGGACCCGACCGGAAACCAGGCCGCGGGGCCCCGTTAGCGTCATCTGTCCATCAACCCGTTTCAGCGAGACGGTGACCAGATGACGACGAGCCTCACAGACGAATTCGGTCGTCACGTCGACCTCCCGGAACACCCTCCCGGGTTCCAGATGACGAGGGCGAGCAGTCGGCAAGTAGGAAACCCTGCCGAGATCACAACTCGCAAATGTGGTCCCGAGGAATTCCGCATTGGTACGCATGATCGACGCCACTCGATAGGCCCACGGTTGGTCGGGAATGAGGTCCGACGGGAGATCGTCGAATCCTGCTGCATGAGCGCGCCCCTTTTTCCGTTCGCCGATCCAGGCGGTCCTCGGTAGCACGATTCTCCACCAGCCGATCTTGTTGCGTTTAACGTCCACGCCAGGAGTCCGCGGCACGAGGACCCTCGCGTAGCTCGGCATGTACAGGAGATCTCGCAACGTCGTCCAGTTCTTCTCAAAGGTCGGGTCCTTCCCGTGGTGGCGGTTGAACCTCAGGACTTCCCAGGCGGCAAGCGCATCGCTGGCCGCGACATCACCGAGCCAGGCCCCGGTGTTTCGAC
>JAOTYK010000061.1 GCA_029861955.1 Acidobacteriota bacterium | reverse complement strand
ACGCCTATGCCGAGCGATTTGTCAGGTCGATCAAGGATGAGTGTCTCAATCGAATGATCTTCTTCGGCGAACGGTCGCTTCGGAAAGCAACTCGCGAGTACGCCGCTCACTATCACCGGGAGCAGAATCATCAAGGGATCGAAAATCGCCTCATCGAGCCGGATGACCGTGCCGAATCGGCATCGAGTGCCACCGAATGCGCCCAGCGGCTCGGCGGGATGCTTCGTTTCTACCATCGGGTCGCAGCGTAGATCGATTTACCTGACACTCGTCGACTCGAAGTGACGGTCGGCCCAGTTTTTGGACAGTACGCGCACTATACTTTTGAGAAAGGACAGGTGCCAAAAACAGAGCCCGATGTCACAGGGCGCACGCAACATGGACACCCTAAGGGCAAACAGAGAAGTTCGAGCGCTCCACGCAGGTCGCGAATCCGATGCTGCCCTCTGCTCCCCCGCCGTCCTCCGCGGAGATCAGATAGAAGAAGGCCGTTCCGGGCGCCGGTAGCTCTCCATCGCTGAGCAGGGTGTCGGTTCGATTCCCATCCAGATCGTCGCGGCACGTTCCGAAGGCCGCGTACCCGAGGGTCCCGAGAAAATCGCGATAAATGTGGTATTCCGTCGCTGACGCCGCAGCATCCCACTCCAACGTTTGAGAATCGCTCCAGAACAAGTTGGCAACATCACCAGGGACCAGCCCGGTGTTGTGCGCCTCGTACGGACCCAGATCGTTCTGAGCCAGACCGTCACCGTCCCAGTCGCGCAAGCGGCGATCGCCGTTGAGGTCGGTGCAAGGCTCTCCCCCGTAGAGCGACGGGGCGGGGCCAGAGTCCAACGCTGGCGAGCCCGGTTGCAACTGGTAATCGTTCGCCCCGGCAAACAGCGGATCGCTCTGCAAGTTGCCATTGACCAGAGTGCAATCGACGGTGCCGACGATCGAGTGCGATACGTCGCTGCAACTGACGCCCGCCATGTCCGCGACCGAGTTGTTCCACAGGATCGAACCATCGATCGCAACCGCCCCGACACCGCTGTTGTCCACGCCAGACCCACTGCTATCGGCCACCGTGGAGCGCAACATCTGGAGCGAGCCGCTGGACGCGGCGACCGCGATGGCCTGCGCGTTCTGCACGATCAAGCATTCGTCGATTGTCGCTGTCCCGGAGATCTGCAACGCGGTTCCGGTCAGCCCCATCCAGGAAGTGTTTCGTGCGGTCAGGTCGGCGCCCGCCGCGATCGTCACGCCGTTGGCGACTGTTCCGTCGAAACTCACGTCACGAACGACGTGACTCCCGGCGTTCAGGATCAGCGCCGTACCGCTGATTGACGAAAAGGTTAGCTCGTCGAGTTCGGCTCCCACCGCCGCCTGGATTCCGTCGGTCCCGCCGATTGTCAGGTCGCGGAGCGTGATTCTGTTCGTTCCCAACGATGAGACCAGGTCGAAGGCTGGCCCCGTGGTCCCGGATACACTCACTCCCGAGTGGCTGCGCGCCGTAGTCGTTGCTCCCTCGAACTGAAGCACCATGCCGCGATTGACGACGACACTCTCGTTGTACACGCCGAGGCCGGGGAGAATGCGAATCAGGGTGCCCGATTGCAAAGCCGCATCGACGGCTTGCTGGATCGTGATGAAAGCGCTGGAGAAAGATCGTACCCGGCGCTACGAAACGGCGAGTGCCCTGAGTCAGGATATTCGACGCTATCTGGCCAACGAGCCCATCTCGGCCCGGCCGCCGAGTAGCGCCTATCGCGCCGGGAAATTCGTACGTCGCAACAGGTTGGCAGTTGCGATGGTGTCGGCACTGCTGGTCGCACTGGTTGCAGGTGTCGTAGGCACGGGGATCGGATTCGTTCGTGAGCGCAGCCAGGCACGCAGGGCGCAAACGGTCACCGACATGCTCACGAACATGCTCGGCAAGGTCGATCCGAACGTCGCCAAGGGCCAGGACATCACGGTGCGTCAGGTGCTCGACGAGTTGGCCAAGACCATCGACGAGGATTTCGGTAACGAACCGGAGATCGAAGCCGAGGTGCGCGCAACCATCGGCACGATGTACTACGAACTGGGGTTGTATGAGGCTGCGGAGCCTCATCTGGAGAAAGCGGTCAAGCTACATCGGCGGGTCCACGGAGCTGAGCACGAGGCGACGCTGAACCTGCTCAACCGAGTGGCCATGAATTCCTACGGGCAGCGGCGCTTCGACCGGGCGACCGAAATCTGGGAGGAATTGGTGGCCTCGCAGAGCGACCAGCTGGGAGCAAAGCACGAGCGCACGCTGACGGCCAAGCAGAATCTCGCGACCATCTACAAGAACCTCCAGCGCTTCGACGAGGCCGAGCGTCTGTTCGTGGACGTGCTTGAAGATCGACGCCGAGTTCTGGGCAATGACAACGGCTTTACGACGGCGACGATGAACAACCTGGCCAACCTGTACAACCAGACCGGCCGCCCCGAGATGGCCGAGCCACTGTACGTTGAGGCGCTTGCAATCAGGCGCAGGGTACTGGGCAACGACCACGGGAAGACGCTGGTCAGCGCGTTCAGTCTGGGAAACTTGCGTCTTGAGCGGGGCGACAAGAAGAGCGCCGAGGCACTCCTGCGGGAAGCCTACGACGGTCTAGAGACCCTTTACAAGGGCGACAACCACGAACACACGCTGTACGCCCTCCATGCCTTGGCCTTGACCCTTCAGGGCCTCGGGCGACTGGACGAGGCGACGACGTTGGCCGAGCGATCGTTGCGCCGTCATCACAAGAAGTACGGGACCGAGGCCGAAGATACGATCGCAGCAGCCGCTCTACTTGTGGAGCTTTTCGACGAGCAGCAGCGTACGAGCGATGCCGCCGAGTTGCGCCGACAATACGGCATTAACCCGGTGACCGTTGACTAGGGCCTCCCCGATCACCCCAACCCATTGCATCACAACAACTTCAAATGGTGGGCCCACCTGGACTCGACGCCGAGGTGCGCAGCACCGAGTCGCGGCGACCGCAGGGAGCCAACCTGGGACCAGCGGATTATGAGTCCGGTTCCGGGATTCGTGTTTGGTGGACTCTAGCGACCTACCGATCTTTTTGGTGTCCGTGGTGTCCGCCCAGATCCAGGCTTTCCGTCCTCTATGTCACTTTTTGGACACTCATTTTCCCATGAGCTCGTACTTGTCCAGCAGTGCGGCAAACTCAGGATTATCGCGCAGCGGATCCCAGACCGGATTCATGGTGGAGAAGCAATTCTATCCACGTTTTCGGATTCTCCGCGTCTGGGAAACGGGTGATATGTAACCAACTACCGCCGCATTCTACGGTGTCCCGCCACCCCAACAGCGTGCCCATCGGGCACGTTTATCACCCGAATTCAAGGCTTCTTGAAATTCGCTGAATCCGTCGGCCACGCCGCCGCGAATACCCGTAGGACAGCAAGAACAACGTTCGAACGCAGGGCTGCGACTGCCGACCGCACCGAGCCCGGCCAACTGCAGACAGGAGACAGAATCATGTGGAAGTTCATGCTCGCGGTCCTGATGGTGATGGCGGCTCCGGCAACTATGGCCGGTTCGGATTGGTACGTGAGTGGTTCGTTCGGTACCGTTTCTCAGGAAGAAAGCGAAAACTCCGGCGCCTTCACCTCCGACTTCACGACCGGCGACGGCAGCCCGGCCGTCCCCAACGGCACCGTCCTTCCGTTGGGAACCAACGTGGGATGGACCACCGAATTCGACAGCGGCACGGCGTTCTCGTTCGAGGCCGGCAAGCGCTACTCGAGCGGTCTTCGTTCCGGGATCGAGGTCTCGTGGGCCAGCGCCGACGTAGACTTCCACGACGGCGTCACGGCCGGCGGAACGTTGATCGACGGTGTCGACGCCGCGGTCCTGACCGGAAGCGCCATGCAGCTCGGGGCCACCGTGGGCCAGATCGTCGCCGCCGGGCAAGGCGAAATCGAGACGATGAGCATGATGGCCAACGCCTACTACGACTTCAACCGCGACGGCATGTTCTCGCCCTACCTCGGTGCCGGCATCGGGTTCTCCTCGGTGGACGTCACGTTCAACCCTTCGGGCGTGGGCATCATCGACGACGATGACACGGCGTTCGCCTACCAGGTCAAGGTCGGGGCTACGCTCAACTTCAGAGATCGCTGGGAAGCGTTCGCCGAGTACGGCTGGCGCGAGGCCGACATCGAGGCCGATGCCAGCCTGATCCCGGCTTCGCTCGACATCGAGAACGAGCAGGGCCTCCTGTCCGTCGGCATGCGCTACAAGTTCGGCAAATAATCCGGCTGCAGCCGGCATGGTCCGGCATCACTCCTGGGCGAGGGGCCTCGTCGGCCCCTCGCACCGGAGTCTCTTGGGCATAATGCGGCCATCTCTTGAGCCACAGTGGATAGATCAGATCCGCGTCACAACTTGAACTGGTGGGCCCACCAGGACTCGACCCCGCTGCTATGCCACAATAAAGGAATGAAACAACTCACCGCAGCGCTACTGACCGCCGCTCTCGTCACCGTACCGCTGGCGGCGCAGACCCCGAACCATCGCGAAGGGGCGCCGTATCGAGCCAAGCTCAGCCCGCCGCACGCCGAGGGCCAGGTGCTCATCGTCAAGGGCCGCGTGACCGACGCCTCCAGCGGCAAGGGAGTCACGCACGCCGTGCTTGATACCTTCCAGGCCGACGCCGAGGGCAATTACCACGCCGATAGCTTCGAATACCGCGCCCGCGTCTTGACCGACGAGCAGGGCCGGTTCGAGTTCGAGACGATCGTCCCACGCAACTACGGGCCGGCTCCCCACATCCACTTCTTCGTCACGGCCGACGGCTACCGTGAGCGGCGCACCGACATGTACTTCCGCGACGAACAGCACCCCGACGGAGGCCCCGCCGCGCTGACGCCGAAGCTGATCGAGCGGGAGGCCCGCAACGGCAAGCGGTACTTCGAGGCGCGATTCGACGTCACGATGGATTCGGCAGAGTCTTCCCGTGAGGAGTAGGATCGCGAGTCTGCTCTTCGTACTCCTGTTCGCGGCGCTACCGCTTCAGGCCGGTGAGCCGACAAACTGGCCCAACTGGCGCGGCCCGCTGCTGAGCGGAGTCAGCCCCGACGGGAATCCGCCGATCGAATGGAGCGAGACGCACAACGTCCGCTTCAAGGTCGCAGTGCCGGGCCGGGCGCTGTCGTCCCCCGTCGTCTGGGGCGACAAGATCTTCGTGATGAGCTCGATGTCGATCGATGCGGCGGCCTACTCCGCGTCGCAGCAGGCGGCCTCGCAGCTGCTCGAGCGCAACGAGTGGCCGCCCAAGGTTTCGCCGGTCGAGCAACGCTTCCTGGTGATGGCTTACTCGCGACTGGACGGAACGCTGATCTGGCAGCGAACGGCGACACAGCAAGTACCTCACGAGAGCCACTACATCGATTCGGCCTGGTCGTGTGCCTCGCCGGTCACCGACGGCACCCGGGTCATAGCGCATTTCGGATCCAACGGGACGTACGCCTACGACATGGACGGGCAGTTGTTATGGCAGACCGACCTGGGCGACATGGCGACGCGCCGCGGCTTCGGCGAGGGAAGCTCGCCGGCGCTCCATGACGACACCCTCGTCGTCAACTGGGATCACGAGGGCGAGTCGTTCCTGGTCGCGCTGGACGCGGCGACGGGGAAGGAGCGCTGGCGCGCGGCGCGCCCCGGTGAGGTTTCGTCGTGGGCCACGCCGCTGATCGTCGAGCGTGACGGGCAGACCCAGATCGTGATTCCGGCGACCGGACGCAGCCGCGGATACGACCTCGAGACAGGCCGCGAGTTGTGGAGCGTCTCGGGAATGACCGTCAACACGATCCCGACGCCGGTGGAGCGAGACGGACTGGTCTTTCTGGCCAGCGGCTATCGCGGCACCATGCTGCAAGCGATCGATCTGGCACTGGCCTCGGGAGAACTCGAGAAGAGCGAAGCGTTACGCTGGATCCACGACCGGGATACACCGTACGTGCCGTCGCTGCTGCTTTACGACGACACGCTGTACTTCCTGAAACACTACAAGAACATCCTGTCGGTGCTCGATGCGACGAGCGGGGAACCGCGACGACCGCCCGCGCGACTGGAGGCACTGGGGGCGATCTGGGCCTCGCCGGTCGGGGCGGCGGGGCGTGTTTACGTCTTTGATCGGGATGGCAAGGCGGTCGTCTTCGAACACGGGTCGAAGATGAAGGTGCTGGCCGTCAACGAGTTGGACGGGATCGTCGATGCCACGCCGGCGATCGTGGGGGACGGGATCTACGTGCGGACTCGGACTCATCTTTATGGGATCGCTCGGGATGGGGATGGAGCACGCCCGGCGATTCGTTAGAATCGCCGCCATGAGCGACGAGTCGCTGGGGAACGCGGTCGATGCCGGGTTTGCCGATTTCGAGCTGATGCGGACGGACTCGGACCTGGACGCGATCCGCGGGCCGGAGTTCGATGCGATCCTGGCGGCAGCCGAGACTCGCGACTGAATCGGAGGCGTATCTGGTGGGCCCACCTGGACTCGAACCAGGGACCAGCGGATTATGAGGGCAAAACATCAGGGCGGCGTTTCAAGCTTTTTTAAAACGTTGCCCTGTTTCTTTGTCCAGGGTTTCCACCAGTGTCCAGGGATTCCATGGCGTTGCGTAGAGTTTGCGTAGAGTAGAACTACCACCAAGCGCCACGATGTCTTACGTGCTCACCGTAGTTCCGCACTCTTATCATGGGCAAGTGCTCGAACGTTCTAGTTCCGGCGGCCCCCACGAACTCGAGCCGCAGTCGTTCGACGCGCCGACGAGGTAATAGAAGCCGTTTTCCGGACGCCGGAACATCCGTATCGTCATAGAACGTCTACGGCGAGCCCCAGGTCATGCAAGACGCCGGCGTCCCCGCGGCCAGGCCGTTCAAACCGCCCCGCGCAACGTGGAAGGTCGCGTTCCCGGGAAGCGGGGACCACTGGACCGTCACCTTGTTGCCGTCGACACCGACATCGCCAACTTCCCCGGGGGGTGTCCCACAGACTGAACTACCTTGCGAGACGCTGAACGTGATCTGCCCTCCATCCGTGGACGTTTGGAAGTGCGGGTCGCTGGCCATCACACGAACCCGCACGTCGGACAATCCGGCGCTCGGCGGGAGTTGCCAGTCGAAGCTCGTGGCGGCCGGCGGCAGGTCCTCGGCGATGAACTGCCAGGTCCGCCCGCCGTCGGTCGAGACCCCCTGCGACCCAACCATTGTAATACGGGCTAACCTACGGACCGAGGTGAGCTTACGGCTGATGGCGGAGCCCGATCCGGCCTTCCCGCCCGGCGCCGTTCATCGAATCGAAAGATCGGGCCGATATAAGGGGCAAACGATGAACGGGATCCGGAGAGACCGGATGTATCAAAAGCGAGGACGGCCAATCAACTGGCCGAGGGGGGCGAAGTAGTCATGACCAAGAGCCAGATGCACCGAGTCCTGTCGATCCTCGGCGTCCTGATCGCGTTGACAGCATCGTTTACCGCACAGGCCCAAGTACCACCTGCGAACGACGACTTCGTCAACGCGGAGGTGCTCCCCACCGACACCACCTGGCTGGGCAGCAATGTCGATGCGACCGCCGAGCCGGGCGAGCCCTCGCATGCGGGAGTGTCCACGGGCTCGTCCATCTGGTTCGAGTGGACCGCCCCAACCGACGGCTTCGTGACGGTGGACACCTTCGGCTCCAACTACGACACCGTCCTCGCCCTCTACATCGGCACCGCCGTCGATGCGCTGACCGTGGTCGCATCGAACGACGATGCCCCGGGCTGGCTGCAGAGCGAGTTGTACCTCATCCCCGTCGGAGTAGGAACGGTCTACAGCCTCGCAGTGGACGGATACTCGGCCGCCCAGGGTAACGTGACGCTCAACGTCTCCTTCTGGGACGGCACGGACACGGCACCGCCGACGATCACCATCGACACCCCCTGGGAGGGAGCCGTGTTCGTCGAAGGTGCCGTCGTGCCGGCTTCGTACTCTTGCGAGGACCCGCCGCCCGGTGCCAGCGGCGTTGCAACCTGCATCGGGGACATCCCGGTCGGCGAGCCGATCGACACGCTCGGACAGGGCCCGCATCAGTTCACCGTCTCGGCGACCGACGTGGACGGCAATGCGTCCAGCGCGACGGTGAACTACACGGTCAGCGGCACCGACGTCACACCGCCATCCGTAACGCTGACGGCTCCGGCGGACGACGCCGTGTTCGTTCAGGGGGCCGCCATCGCGGCCGCTTACTCCTGCTTCGACGAGCCGTTCGGCAGCGGCATCGCCACCTGTGTCGGCGACCTACCGTCCGGCAGTTTGATCGACACCTCGCTCATCGGGTCCTTCACGTTCACCGTGACCGGTACCGACAATTCGGGCAACGCCACCTCCGTGGTCGCGAACTACACCATCATCGATGCGTTGCCGAACGACAACTTCGCCGACGCCCAGCCTCTCGCACAGGACGACACGTGGGTCGGCACGAACGTCACGGCCACCGTGGAGACGGGCGAGCCGCGGCACGGCGGGGCCGGGGGCTTCGCGTCAATCTGGTTCCAGTGGACGGCGCCGATGGATGGCTACCTGACCGTCGATACCTTCGGCTCGAACTTCGATACGGTGCTCGCGATGTACACGGGCACCGCTGTGGATGCCCTCACCCTGGTCTTCGCCAACGACGATTGGGGCGGACCGCAGAGCCGGATGGGCGACGTCCCGGTGACCGCGGGTACCGTCTATCACATCGCGGCGGACGGCT
>JAOTYK010000060.1 GCA_029861955.1 Acidobacteriota bacterium | reverse complement strand
CGCTACCGTCAATCTCACAATCGCAACGTTCGAAAGCGCTGGGGTGGTTCCGAGCCGCAGGAGTTTCCGTGGACCTCCGTGCTTCTAGAGCACGGTTAACGTTAAATCTACAGAACTCGATAAGGAGTTTATCCCTTTTGGTTCGCAGGGTAAGTGACGGGTTGCAGTTGGCTCGGATTGCCGCAAGTCACCCGCGATCAACACGTTCCTTGGCAGCCGTCGTTCCTTCAGTCACGATTATACAGCGCATGGATACCCTGCGAGGAATTGTCGGCAGTGTCGGCAAATCGGCGGGTTAGTCCGATAGTCTACGAATGAAGTGCTCTCGCAACCGCCTCGGGGTCTTTTGAGGCCACAATTAGAAGCGCTTTCGCGGGGCCTTCGGGCTCTCGGCGCCCTTGTTCCCAGTTGCGAAGGGTTGCAACACTCACGCCAATCATCAGCGCAAAGGTTGTTTGCGTGACGCCCAGTCGGGAACGGATCTTCTTGATGTCAGACGGCTTGAATCGACGCACGCGGGTTGGCTTCTTCTTTCCGCGACGAATCTTGCCGGCTTCGCGGACACTGTCGACCAGATCATCGAACATCTCGGTTTTCATTTGAACTCCTTCAATGCAATCTCACGAAGGATCTTTAGTTGACGTGCTGTGAGGTCGTCTCTCTTCGTCTTGGAATAGGCGAGCAGCAAGTAACAGACCTCTTCGTCGCCATGCCAGTAGTAGATCGTCCGGATCCCGCCACGTTTTCCACCTCGCTGTCTGCGCCAGCGAATCTTCCGCAAACCACCGCTGTTGGGTATTAATGCACCCTGTTCAGGACGCAGTAGCAGTGCGAGTTGAAGGCCTTGATACTCGTCAGCGCTGAGGAGATTCTTGATCTGCCTCGTGAATACAGACGTCTCGATGAACGTCATCAAGAACTATACGCCATTGGCGTATGCGGTGCAAGCATGAACGCTGGGGCTGGGAGGGGAATGTCCGACGCGCCGTTCAATACAACCCATCCATCGGACTTCTCGCACCCAACGGTCCTCGATTGAGGACGTGGGTGTAGATCATCGTCGTCTGTACGCTGCGATGGCCCAACAGCTCCTGCACCGTGCGGATGTCCTTGCCGTCTTCCAGCAGATGCGTGGCGAACGAGTGACGCAGCGTGTGGCAGCTGATTCGCTTGTGGATCTGCGCGGCTCGAGCCGCTGCCGAGACCTGGCGTTGCAGCGTCGTTGGGTGGATGTGGTGGCGTCGGCGTTGGCCGGTCTCGCCGTCGCGGTAGGTGCGTGCGGCGGGGAAAAGCCACTGCCAGCGTAGGTCCCGTGCGGCGGCGGGTGCCTTGCGTCCGATGGCGTCGGGGAGTTCGACCCAGCCGCCGTCTTCGTCCAGGTCCATCTGGTGGACGGCCGCGGTGGTCTCCTGCCGTTGGCGGAGTGCGGTGTGGAGTCGGTCGGGGAGGAGGGCGTGACGGTCCTTCTGTCCTTTGCCGGCGCGGATGATGATCTGGTTGCGTGCGAAGTCGACGTCCTTGATGCGGATGCGGAGGGCCTCCATCTGTCGCATGCCTGCGCCGTAGAGCAGGGCGACCAGGAGCCAGCCGTCGCCGGTGAGGTTGTCCAGAAGACGACGGACTTCGTCTCGGGACATCACGACCGGCATGCGTCGCGGTTGTTTGGCGCGGATGACGTCGTCGATCCAGTCGACCTCTTTCCTCAGGACGTGTTTGTAGAGGAAGAGCAACGCGCTGAGCGCCTGGTTCTGGGTCGAGGCGGCGACGTGTCGATCGACGGCCAGGTGGCTGAGGAAGCTGCGGATCTCGGCTTCGCCCATGGCGTCGGGGTGACGACGATCGTGGAACAGGATGTAGCGGCGGGCCCAGGTGACGTAGGACTTGAGGGTGCTGCGCGCGTAGCGACGGACGCGGAGTTCGTTACGGAGCCGATCGAGGAGTTTCATCCATCGATCATCGACGCCGTGACGACGCGCTGGGTTCGTCTAGAGACGGTTGTGGGTTAGGAAACCGATACCCATGTCGGGGAGACATGGTGGAGCTGTGGGGGATCGAACCCCAGACCTCCTGACTGCCAGTCAGGCGCTCTCCCAGCTGAGCTACAGCCCCGTTCCGAAGGAGCCACAAGCTATCACAAAGGCTGGTCGGCGGCCGGGCGGGGGGGCATCAGACGCAAAAGTCTTGTAAAGACTCGCGGTGTGGACGGGGCGTTTGGTACGATCCGCCGCTCTATCGCGAGACGACTCCGGAAGTGCATGAGGCCCGGTGGCCTCCCCGGTCTTCAAAACCGTGTGTCGGGCGGTATCCCCGTCCGAGGTGGGTTCGACTCCCATGCACTTCCGCCAAGCCGCCATGGAACCACTGACCTATGTCGTGGCTATCCCCTCGAATTCCTTCAAGAGATCGAGAAATTTCTGAGGATGTTTCGCCGCGCTGGCCACCCGGGCCCAGTGTTTGATGACCTTGCCGTCGGGGCCCACCCAGACCGCCGAGCGGATGACGCCGATGGACTTGCGGCCATACAGCACCTTCTCGCCGTAGGCCCCGTAACGGGTCATGACCTTGTGACCGGGATCGCAGAGCAGGGGAAAGGGCAGCCGGTACTTCTTGCGGAAGGCCTCGTGGGAGTCGGCGTCGTCGGCGGAAACCCCCAGGACCACCGCTCCCAGCGTCTGGATCGGTTTCCACAGATCCCGGAAGCCACAGGCCTGCTTGGTACAGCCCGGCGTGTCGTCCTTGGGGTAGAAATAGACCAGCACGTGTTGGCCCCCATAGTCCTTCAGGCTGTGTTTCTTGCCGTCGGTGTCGTTGAGGGTCAGGGCCGGGGGTCGCTTGCCGACTTCGATCATCGTCGTCAATCTCCATGAGTGGCCGCGGTTTGGACTCCGCGGGAATGGAAGGTGCGCCCTTTGAATGGGGGTATGATTCCGTCAACGGAGGCACCATGAGAGTCAAGGCAGCGGGCATCGTACTGATCGTCGGCCTCGCCGTCACCCTCGCGGGGACGATCCTCCTCGCCGACGAGACCGAAGGCGGCTCGACCCCCATAGACATCCAGCGAACCGAGGAGGTCCAGGTCAAATGGATCCTCATCGACGTGGTGGCGCTGGATCGCAAGGGCGATCCCGTCACCGACCTCACCATCGACGAGTTCGATGTGATGGTGGGCTTCGATCGGGTGACCCCCAGAAGCCTGGACGTGGACTGCGAGATGGCGGACTACGATCCGACGGCCCCGTCGGTCGAGGTGAACGCCGTCGCCGCCGCGGCGCTGGCCCGGACGAAGGAGAAGCGCGTCGTTCTGTTCTTCGACTACCGTCACATGAGCAACCCGCCGGAGATGGTCCGGCAGACCGTCAACATCCTCGAGAACGCCGGTCTCAACGGCTTACCCCACATGGTCGTCTCTCTCGCCGACGGCATCCGGATCCATCAGGACTTCACGCACGACGTCGATGCGGTGATCGAGGCGGTGAAGACGATGTCGCAGGATCCGGCGGTCTATGCCGTGTCCAACAACTCGCTGACCGAACGCAGGACCTTCGACAGCCTCCTCGACTTCTACAACCTGATGGAGTTCGTGCCGGGTCGGAAGATCGTGCTGTTCATGTCCGGGATCTTCTCACCCAACGGTTGGAACTACGACGTCGAGTACCGACTGCTGGCGGCGATGGCCTCCCGGACCCGGACCGCCCTCTATCCCGTGGACAGCGCCGGACTCACCGCCGGCCTGCGCCCGGGGGGCGATCCGTTCCTGGCGCGTCTTGCCAATGAGACCGGTGGGCGATTTACCCGCAACACCAACGACCTTTCCCGCGGTATCGTCCGTGCCCATCGGGATATCAGCTGCCGCTACACCCTGGGTGTCCACGATCCGCGACCGACGGAGGACAAACGGAAACGTCTGCGGGTCTTCATCCGCCGAGACGGCGTGCGTCCTCACTATCCGTCGGGACATGTCCAGCGCTCGCAGCGGGAGATGCAACGTTCGATGGCGCGTACCGCCCGGGTTTCCACCCATGGTTACGACGACGGCGGTGTGACGATGGATATCATCTCCATGCGACCGATCTCGCCGGCACGCTGGGATGTACGGCTCGTGTTGCGTGCCCCCAGCGACCTGATCCAGCGGGCCGACGACGAGTCACCCTGGCAGTTCGGTGGTGTCATCCGTCGCGCCAACGGCACCGTCGTGCAGTCGTTCCGTCAGCCGCTGAATCTGAAGACACCGGAAGTCGTCGGGGTGGAAGGCGCCGGGCTCTACTACCGTTCGTTCCGTCTGCCGCCCGGGGGCTACACCGCCAACGCCTACGCCTACCATCCGTCGATGAAGGTGCCGCTGGGCTTCAGTCAGCCGTTCGAGATCCGTGACGTGCCGGTCGACCGACCGTTCGCCATGGAGCCGATGTTGGTCCTGGCGAAGGCCGCAGAAGATCCAAAGAGGGACCGTGCGCCCTACGTGCCGGTTCCGGGGACGACGCTCCCCGACACCCGGGGTCTGGGCGTCTACTTCCAGGTCTGCGATTTCACCGGGCAGAAGGTCGAGTGGTCCGCGGTGACCGAGGCGCTTCAGCGCTCGTCCGCGCCATCGACCGAGGTCGCGCTGGGAACCCACGAACTGCAGTTCACCCGTCGCGGCGATCGGTGTGCCGGTCGTCTGGACCCCATCGACTACGGACAACTCGGCGAGATCGACATGACGTTCTGGGTTCAGAGTCAGGCGACCGGTCGCGACCTCTCCGTCGAAACCCAGCGGGTCTGGCGGGTCGAGAACACGAATTAGACGATGGGCGTGCCGTTCTTGCGGGCCTCGGCCCGATAACTCCGGCTGAGCGTCAACGTCATCGGTCCCGCCGCGCCGTTGCCGATGCGGCGTCCGTCGAGTTGCGTGATCGCCGCAAGCTCGCCCATGGTCCCCGTGCAGAACAGCTCGTCCGCGCGATAGGCCTCGGTCAGGCTGATGTCGGCGATCTCGGTGGCGATGTCGGCGGTCTCGCAGAGACGTAGGATCGTCGAGCGGGTGACGCCCTCGGGGCAGGCGTGGGTGTGCGGCGTCCGCAGCACACCGTTCTCGACCAGGAACAGATGGGTCGCGTTGGTCTCGGCGATGAAGCCACGACGATCCAGCATCAGTGCGTCGTCGGCGCCGGCGTGGTTGGCCTCGATCTTGGCCAGGATCGATTGCAGCAGGTTGGCGTGATGGATCTTGGGGTCCAGGCAGTCCGGCGGGAAGCGACGCAGGCTGCTGGTGATCAGCGAAAGACCGTCGGTGTCGTAGACCGGTGGCTTGAACTCCGCCAAGACGATCAGGGTCGGGCCACTCTGGTTCAGTCGCGGGTCCATGCCCGAGGTGATCTTGACGCCGCGTGTCAGCGTCAGCCGGATGTGCACGTCGTCGTGCATCTTGTTGGCCTGCAGCGTTCGGCGGATCTCGTCGGTCAACGTCTCGTCGTCGGGGATCGTGTCGAACGCCAGCGCCTTGGCCGACGAACGGAGTCGCGCAAGATGTTCCGTTAGCGCGAAGATCTTGCCGTCGTAGAGACGCAGGCCTTCCCACACCGCGTCGCCACCCTGCACGGAAGAGTCGAAGGGGCTGATGCCCGCCGACTCGCGGGGGTGGAGCGTGCCGTTGATGTTGATCAGGATCGAGGCGTTGCGGGGATCGGCTTTCTGCAGCACGTCGAATCCTCGTGGAACATTCGTCAGGCCGTCGGTCGCAGTCGAACGGCATGCAACCGATCGTAGATCGGTTGGCAGCGTAGCAGGAGATCGTCAAGCGACGCCGGTAGCGGCTCTTCCTTCTTCCTGTAGGGCTGGAATCCGGTCGAGCGCTCGACGGCGTCGTACCAGTAGGGGGCCCAGACCCCGTCGGTCTCTCGTCGGCCGGCCTCCCAGGTCAGCATCGTCGGATCGTAGGGCACGTCCAGGGCTTGGCAGAGTCGCTCCAGCATCACGCCCGGTTGTTCCAGCACATCCCGCGAGTCGATCACCGGTGGCGTCTGTCCATGCTCGCCACGAAGCTCGGCGAACAGCTCCCACTGCTGGGGCAGGCCCGTGTCTTCCAGGGTCGGCTCCGGGATCTGATGATGCAGCGACGTCAGCATCTCTCGCGGGTCACGGATCAGGAACGCATGCCTCAGCGGCCTTAACCAGTCCCGACCGATATCCGGCAAGAGATGATGGGCCATATGCTTCTGATAGAACAGCGGTCGGCCGCCGGGCGTCGGTCCCAGCAGCTCTCGTACGACCTGTTGCCATTCCGTCGGTTGCCCCGCCAACACCGCGTCGCGTCCCGGATGATCGAGGCCCGTCACCTTCAGGTAGTGGGCGTAAAGCGGTTCGTCACAGACATGGGTGTCGGTGCGACTGCCCCAACTTCGCAGGAGCGCGGTCGAGATGTTGCGGGGCCCGGACCACATGGCGATCCGGGTGGGGTCGTTGGCGGTCATTCTGCGGACTGATGTTCCTTCCAGCCACGACTGAGGAGGTAGAGACCGAAGGCGATCGGTGCCACGGGCCACCAGTCCTCGACCCAGAGCATCGAGATGTCCCAGACGTTCTCGGCCAGGAAGGCGAGACCCAGACCGGTGATGATCAGGCCGGCCAGGATCGTTCCGCCGGGCGGGAAGCCGAAGCCCTCGGGCATGGTGATCGCCGCTTCCTCGGTGTTGTTGGAGAGGGCGAAGTTGTAAGCGAAGGCCCGACGACCGGCGTCCACGATGTTGTAGAGCCAGAAGAAGGCCAGGAACAGAGCCAGCAACGGAGTCAGCGGTCGGGCGACGTCGTTGGCCAGGAGGGCGATCGTTGACGCCACCGTGAGTATGTGGATGAAGCCGACCTTGTAATACCCGACGTAGATCTGTCCGAGACCGGGCATGATCGAGAGGAAGCAGGCCAGGGCGATCAGTCGACGGCGGGGGTCGGCGACGACAGTCGGTGCGGCGGCCGCAGGCGGCGCCGCGTAGGTCTGGGCCGGCGGGGCCTGCGGCTGGGGCGGCGTCTCGCCGTGGGGGTTGTCGTAGGTCGGACTCATTGGGTCACTCCTTCGTTCATAGCCATTCGTTCAAGGGTGTACGCAGCGGTCGGGAGCTTCCGGCCTCTGCGTCGTTGTCTTCGCTGTCGTCGTTGTCATCACGGCCGTCTGCTTGACCGGTCATCGCCTGCCAGATTCCCTCGAGCCCGTCGCCCATTCCGTTGAGGGCTTCGCCGCTCCGCTGCGGATCCTGATCCTGCACCGCCTCGCGGAGGCTGTGGTAGTTGCGGTCCAGGGTGTCGCGGGCCGGGGCGGACTGTTCCACGCGACGTTCGATCCGATCCGTCAGGTTGCGGACCGACTCGATGCCGGCTTCCCCCGTGACCTGCCAGACCTGTTCGGCCTGACGGGGGAGCGAGTGCTGTTCCTGCGTGTCGAAGAACGATGCGACGGTGCCCGGGAGCTCTCGCATCGGTGCGAACGGCGCCAGCACCAACAGCCAGATCACCACCGCACCCAGATAGCCGGCTTCCAGATGGAGTCGGGGTCGCCGACGAAGCTGCCCGAGTCCCTGCAAGAAATCTCGAATACCGCGGGGACGCAACGGCGTCTGCGAGCGGCTGGTGGCGGCATAGACGTGGGCCGCGAATCCGGGGCCGGGAGAGAGGTCGGCCAACGGTGGCAACGCCTCCTGTAAACGGTTGAGCGCAACGATCAGCGGCCCGCAGTCCTGACAGGCCCGCGCGTGACGATGGACCAGTTGATGGTCCATACCCAGTAGCTCGCCGTCGACGAACGCCGGCAGTCGTTCCTCGGCCTGCGTGCACGGGCTGCCACTGGTGTTGGCAAGCACGTCGCGTAGCAGGTCTCGGGGTGCGTCGCTGTGTCGTTCGTCGCTCATCGTTTCTCCGTTCCACCCACTACGACGCACCGCGTCGCAGGAGGTTCCCTACACTCCGTACCCCGGGTCGATCTTTACGACAGACTTGGCCAGTTCGACCCGCGCGCGGGCCGATCGTGACTTGACGGTGCCGATGGGGAGATCGAGCATCTTCGCGATCTCCTGAAGCGGCAGACCCTGGATCTCCTTGAGGAGGATCATCTCGCGGTAGGCGTCACTCAGCCGACCCATCGCCCGATGGATCAGCTGGCGTTCCTCGCCCGCCTGCGCGTCGGCGTGGGGATCCATCGCGTCCGACGGGAGGTCGATGCCGTCATCCAGCTCCACGTCGCGGGCCGGCGGGCGGGCCTTGATCCGTCGCAGTCGATCGATGCACTGGTTCCGACCGACCCGCATCAACCAGGGCGTGAACTCGTCGCCGCGGAAGGCATCCAGCTTGCGATAGACCTGGATGAATACTTCCTGGGCCAGGTCCCGTGCCTCGTCGGGATCCCGCAGGTAATGCAGGGCCAGGCTGTAGATCCGTGACTGGTACTGGCGGACGAGCTCCTCCCAGGCGAGGGCATCCCCGCTACGACAGCGCCTGACCAGTTCGGCGGTTTCGGACATGCGGCCCCCGGGCGGCGGAGGGGGGCCGGATCGACGGCCCCTCGCCTCGATCTTACCTACGCAGGCCGCCTGATGGGGGTTCCGTCGCTGGAGCTAAAAGTCGACCACCAGCGACGTCGTCACCAGAATATCGGTCTCGTCCAGCTCGAACGGGACGGTTCCGATGGCCACCGCACCCGGCAGCGCCGGATCCTGGTCGAAGAGCGTCACCGTCTGGAGGGCCGGCAGGTTGTCGTAGAACCAGGTCACCGACACCCGCAGCGCCATCCGCTTGCTCATGGCCACCGAGACCGCGTTGACCATCTTCGAGCGCCAGTCATCGCTCTCGTCGAAGTTCAGGTCGACGACCCAGATGGTCTCGTCGGTCGTACTGTCGT
>JAOTYK010000059.1 GCA_029861955.1 Acidobacteriota bacterium | reverse complement strand
TCGCAGAACAACGCGACATCGCCCCCCGACCTCCGCTTCGAGATCATGCTGCCGGAGGGCCAGAACTTCGGCGCCAACTACAACCGTGTCGTCGCCATCGCGCCGGACGGACGCACGATCGCCTTTCCGTCCCAGGGAATGATGCTACGTTCCCTGGACAGCACCGAGATTCGCTTGATCCCCGAGACCCAGTCGGCGCGCTCACCGGCGTTCTCGTCGGACAGCCGGCAGCTGGCGTTTTTCGACAGCGGTCACATCAAGCGCGCCTCGATCGACGGAAGCGGCGTGCCGGTCATCGTCGGCCCTCTCGACCAGCGGCCGATGGGCATGCACTGGGCCGACGACGGCTCCATCTATATCGGCCGCGCCAATCACGGGATCTGGCGGGTGCCGGCTTCCGGCGGTCAGCCCGAGCTGTTCGTCGAGCTGAAAGAGGGCGAGTTTGCCCACGGTCCGGAACTGTTGCCGGGCGGGGAGTGGGTGATGTTCTCCGTGGCCCGCGGCGTTCGCGCCTGGGTCGACGGGTCGATCGAGGCCCAGTCGCTGAAGACCAACGAGCGTCGTGTGCTGGTCCAGCGCGGGCGCGATGCCCGCTACATGAAAAGCGGTTTCCTGACTTACGTGCAGGACAACACGCTGTTCGCCGTTCCGTTCGACGCCGAGACGCTCACCACCACCGGTGCGAGCCAGGCGATGGAGACCAACGTGCACACCTCGGCGGAGGACGAGACCGGTGCCGCGGGGTACGACGTCTCGGACGACGGCATGCTGGCGTTCGCGAACCCTGCCGGGACCGGTGTACGCACCGTGGGGCTGGCGTTTCTGGACAAGAACCGCAGCGAGCAGCGGCTGCCGCTGGGGCCCCGTCGCCTCGCCGCCGCTCGGCTATCGCCTGACGAAAAGCGAGTCGCGCTGCAGGTCAACGACCTCGAGGGCACCCACATCTGGATCGGAGCGGTCGATCGCGAAGGCGTCCAGCGACTGACGACGACCGGTCGCAACACCTCTCCGGTCTGGTCCCACGACGGTCTTCATATCTACTTCGCGTCGGTGCGGGACGGCGTCAATGACATCTGGCGACGCCCCGCCGACCTGAGCGCGCCGGCCGAGAAGCTGCTGGCGACCGACGGCGCAGAGCTTCCCACCTCGGTGTCCGCAGACGGTCAGTGGCTCTACTTCTCACGGATGTCGCCGGGCAACTCGGACCTGGCGCGGGTCGCCCTCGTCGGCGAACCGAAGGTCGAGGTTCTCATCGATACCCGTGCAGACGAACTGGACGGGCGTGTCTCTGCCGACGGTCGCTTTTTCTGTTTTCAGTCCAACGAAACGGGACGCTGGGATATCCACGTGATGGAGATTGCAACCGGCCGCCGCTGGATGATCTCGGCCGTCGAGGGCTACCGACCGATCTGGTCGCGGGACGGCCGTCGCATCACCTACATGGCCGGCTCTGCCAGTGTCTACCGGGTCGAAGTCCAGACCGATCCGGACTTCGCGGCCGACGAGCCGATCCTGGCGTTCGACCTCGACGGAGGTCGCGGCGGGCAGGAGATGGACATCTCACGTGACGGCGAGCGGATTCTGGTGGCGCACAACGCGGCCGACGAGAATCAGACCGAGACGCGGCCGCGGGTCACGATCGTGATGAACTGGGCGGACAAGATCGCGGAGCGGGTGGCCGGGCGGTAGGTCTCGGTCTGCGCAGTCACGCCCAAAAACGATCCCCCCACTCCACAACCCCACGCGACTTCCCACCCCCACAGCGGTAAAATCACCATGACCGCCAAAGCGGTCCAGGAGGTGCGACGTGTTTGGAAAGCAACGCACCGATGTGCTGGTGATCGGTGCCGGGCCGGTCGGGTTAATCACAGCACTTCATCTCCGCCACCGGGGCCTCAAGGTGCAGGTCGTCGACAAGACCCGACGCACCCGCATTCACAGTTACGCCCTGGCGCTGCACCCGAGGTCGCTTCGTCTCCTCGATGAATTGGGTCTTGCCGACGAGCTGATCGAGCAAGGTCACAAGGTCGAGCGGGTCACGATGATGGAAGACCTCAAGACCCGTTTGTCGTTGTCGCTCGAAGATCTCCCGGGCTCGTTCCCCTTCGTCCTGGTCGTGCCCCAGCGGATTCTCGAGTCGACCCTCGTGGCCGAGCTGAGTCGGCGGGACGTCAAGGTCCGCTGGAGTCAACGGGTGCAGTCGCTGGACGATTCTCCCACGGGTGTAGACGCCGACCTGGCTCGGCTGATTCAGGTTCCCTCGGGTTATCCCATCGCGCGACTGGAATGGGTCGTCGGAAAACTGCTCAAGAGCCACTGCCGCTACGCGGTCGGCGCCGACGGTTATTACTCGTTCGCCCGTGACCAACTCGACGTCGAGTATCGCCACATCACCCCGCGGCAGACTTTCTCGGTCTTCGAATGTGAGAGTCCGATCAACCCGGGAAACGAGATGCGGATCTTCCGTCACAACGGGATGACCAACGTCTACTGGCCCATGAGCGGCGGTCGCTGCCGATTCAGTTTCCAGATCAACGACGAGGCAGAACACGAGCCCTTGCTCGAGCGGTTGAACGCGCTGATCAACGAACGGGCCAAGTGGTTCCCGAACATCGAGGCCGATATCCACTGGAGCGGCCTGATTCACTTCGACGGGAGGCTCGTCGAGAATTACGGCAAGGACCACATCTGGTTGGCCGGCGATGCCGCCCACCTGACCAACCCCATCGGTGTACAGAGCCTCAACGTCGGGCTTGCCGAGGGGTGGGAGCTGGCGCGCGTGATCGCCGCGCAGATTCAGGGCAACGACCCGACCGACACTCTGGAGCGCTACGGCGTGACTCGATTACGCGAGTGGGACAGATTGCTGGGTCGCGACGGGGGACCGCATGCCCGCGACGACGCAGACGACTGGGTCCGCAAGCACGCGAAGGAGATCGTGTCGCAGATTCCGGCCACGGGCGAGGACCTGACGCAGCTGCTGGATCAGGTCGGTTTGGAGTTCGGTTCGGCGGAGCGTGAGACGACGACGCACTGAACCTACAAACCGGCAAGCCGACGGGCGTGCTCGACTTCCGCTCGGAAATAGCCGGGCGCGTACCCGCTATAGATCCGCTCGCCGTCGCGCTCGTCGAAGATCAGCATGGTGTGATCGGCGTCGGGAAACAGGATCAGTTCGTAGGGTTTGCCCGACTCTCGAAGCCGTCGGAGCGTCGGAATCGTCAACTCGTTGGGCGCACTCTCGTCCGCCTCGCCGAGGAACCAGGCCATCGGAATCGTCAGATCGTCCAGGACCCTGGACGAGTCGTAGTACCAGGACAATCCGTTGGGCGCCTTGCGGCGACCGACCATCTTGACGAGCCAGCGCGGGTACTTGAGAAAGCCCGCGACCGGACTGCCGTGGAGTTGTTGGGTCCAGGGCGCGTTCTTGTGCTTCTTCTTCGCAGCCGCGAACTCGTCCCAACCCTCGCGGAAATCGGTCGCAACGACATGAACCGCGGCGACGGTCAACTCGTCAACGGCGGGCATGAACTCCTCGGCCACGCCGCGCTTGCGGACGAGGTTTCGTGTCTCGAGCCGCGCCTCTTCCACGGCCGACTCGATCATGCCGTAGCTGACAAGCACGAAGCGCACGTCCTCGGAAAGCGACGCGGCAAGGGGAGCCACCCATCCGCCCTGGCTGTAGCCGGCCAGGCCGATGCGTTCGGGGTCGATATCGGAGCGCGCCTTGAGGAACTGCACGGCTGCGACCGCGTCCCGGGCAAGCTGTTCGTAGTCGAACGTGTACGTCCCCTCGGATCGACCGGTTCCCCGCTTGTCGTAAACGAGTGCCGCGATGCCGTGGGCGGCGAAGAAGTCCCCGTTGTACAGGTACTCCGTACCCGCATCGCTGCCGGAGCCGTGCAGCAGCACGATCGCCGGATGCGGGCCCGGGCCGGCAGGAAGGTCGAGCCGCGCGGACAGTCGGGCTCCGTCGCTCTCGAAGCTAATCGACTCCTCTTCGCCGATCCTGGAGCCGCCGAGTACGGGCCCGTCCCGGTCTGTCCAGGACAGGTTGCGGACTCGACCGTCCGCGTTCATCTCGAAGTCCACGGTCAGGTTCACCGGTGATCTGGAACTGAAGCCGGCGCCGGAGACGTAGCGTGTTTCGGTCATACGGTAGAGCCGACCGCTCTCTCCGTTTTCGTAGAACCGGTACCGCAGGGCATCTTCGGTACTGCGGCGAATGCTGACGACGCGGCCGTCTTCGAGCCGGTAGGCGCCCATCGGTTTCACGGACGCGGCCGACTGCGCACAACCGCCCAGCGTGAGGATGAGCAAAACGCAGCAGGTTATCGGGTGACGTCGGATCACGTTCAGGCTCCCCGTTGACATTCAATAGTACGAATAGTACTGTATGTTCCTGCTGCAGTCAAGAAGAAGGCTGTACGAGGGGAGGCCAGTGTCACGACGCAGCGTTGCGGGCGGGGGAGATGACGGGCGGATCGCCACAGAGCTGGAAAACTGCGTCCTGGGGATCGTCGCCGAGCATCAGCCCTGCACGGCCTACCGCATTCGCCACAACCTGAAGATCTCTCTCTCCTCCTACTGGAGCGCCAGCGCGGGTGCGATCTACCCCCTGATGCAACGTCTCGAGGATCGCGGGTGGATCCGCGTCGACGAAGAGAAGTGGGGCTCGCGGACGCGTCGCAGTTACAGCCTGACGCGCGCCGGGCGTCATCAACTGCGTGCCTGGCTGTCGCCGCCCCTGGCGGACTGGGCAGCGGCCTTCACCTACGACCCGGTCCGGACGCGCATCTTCTTCCTCGGAAACCTCTCACCGAAACGGCGCCTCGCCTTCCTGGACGAGGCGATCGCACGGACCGAGACCACGCTGGGCGAGCACCGAGACGAAAAGAAGGCTCAGTCGGCCACACTGCAGGCATTCGATTCGATCGGGCGGGACGGCGCGATTGCGGAGCTCGAAGCCCGCGCTCGCTGGCTTCGCTCCGTGCGCAAGAAGCTCGATTGACCTGATTTCGATTCGGTCAGACTTTGGTGGACCCGCGTCGTGGTAAGGGTACAATCCCCCATACGACCGTCACCGACCCAACCAACCCGAGGACGACGACCGATGCCGAACCCAAACAACCGACCCCTCACCCTCATCACCCTACTGACAGCCATCGCCGCGCTCGCCGCAATCACCAGCCCAGCGTTCTCGCAGGAAGCCCCGGCAGACAAGGCCGTCCTCTACGTGGTTCGCGTGGACTCGACACCCCTCCTCGACACCGCACGCGTCTACGCCAACGAAGACGTCCTGCGCCCCTACCTGTACGGCAAGCAGTACGCTCGTCACGAACTGCGACCGGGGACTTACACCTTCATGGCCGGCGGCACCGGACTCGGGCTTCACCCGAAAAATGGCTGGCTTCACGGAGATCTCGAGGCGGGCAAGACCTACGGTCTGGTGATCGGCCTCAACAACAAGGTCCCCTACGGCGGCGGTGGTTGGCGGATCATGCCGCTCGACGAGTCGTTCAAGAACTACGACCGCGCGATGGAACTCGTCTCCGGAAAGCCGCCCAAGGAACTCGACGAGAAGAAACAGGAAAAAGCCGAGAAGCAGTATCAGAAGATGCGCGCATCGGATGAGAAACGACGCAGTAAGGGAAAGCCAACCTGGTACGAGTCCATGCTGGATTTCATCGAAAGGCGAGAGGCCAAGAATCCTGACTTCAGGCGAACACTGAAGCCGATGACCGAGATTCCGCTACCGCCTGGACAATGAGCACTCGACGGCGACACCTCGGTCCGTGCCTCCTCGGGATGCTGCTGACGGCGTTGACGCTGTCAGCCGGCGACGACGGGGGTACACCCCCGACTCCCACCGTGCGCTGCCAACTGCACGACATCGTCTTGCAGGACAACACGGTCAATTACGACGGCGTGTCCGCCTGTGACAGCGGACCGGCACGGATTCGGGCGACCTACTCGGCGGCCTGGAAATCACTCACGTCGAACGATTCCATCGAACTGGACGTGCACCTCGAACCCGGGCACACCTACGAGATCGACGCCGATGAGTTCGATGTCAGCTCACCCCAAGAAAAATCCCGAGCGTCAAGAGGGGAGTTCTCCTGGGGTCTGGCGGTCGTGGAAGATTCTAAGCGGCTGATCGCCTTCGTCTCGAATCGCTCCGACGTAACGGCGATCGTCGATTATCCTCGGCCTATAGTGTTCTTGACCGAGCTCAGGCGAGAAGACTCGACCGTCAGCGGCCTGTTGACCAAGCATCGAACGGCGTTCTATGCGGGCGTGACGCTGAAGGTTCGTTTCTGGTCCAGCGATGGCAAGCCACTGGACGATGCCCGAACGGTCCGAATCGATCGATTGATGTCCATGCAACCGATGCAATTCGACATCGAGTTCGAGATCCCCGGCACGATCCCCGACGACGTCGCCGCAACGACGCTCCAGGTGATCGACAGAGAAGTCCTGCTGAAACGGGAGTACAAGCGTCGGCTGGCGGAGCGCAAACGCCGCGGACCCAGTCCTTAGTCAGCCGACACGACCCGGTAGTAGGCGCCCGGCGCGCCGATCGGATCGAACACCGACATCACGCTGCCGTCGCCGACGACGGTCTGCAGCACGGTCCAGGTCGA
The DNA here is from genome assembly GCA_029861955.1 of Acidobacteriota bacterium. Taxonomy (NCBI): domain Bacteria; kingdom Pseudomonadati; phylum Acidobacteriota; species Acidobacteriota bacterium. The sequence continues at coordinate 3,128 of JAOTYK010000059.1, read as the reverse complement.
ATCGCTCAGATTCGTCTTGTAGACGATGTCGTAGCTGATACCGACGTCGGTCGCGAACTGCAGCTCGACGTCGTTGCCGGCACGATCGAGACTGAGCGGGCCACGGGGCCCCGTGCCGCCCAGGATCGTGTGACCGTTGTCGTAGATCCGGATCCAGTCGACCCGGTACTCGGCCGGGAACGGTGCGCTGATGTCGGCTTCGTCGTCGACGATCCCGGTGTAGTTGCCGCCGACGGCCATGTTCAGCAACAGGAAGTGCGGCGCGTGGAACTCCTCCCCGTCGAAGGATGACGGGTTCGAGATGCCGATGGTCCAGATCCAGATGCCGTCGATGTAGGTGGAGATGGCGCTGGGCGTCCACTCCATGCGGTAGATGTGGAACGTGTCGTTGAGGTCGCTGGGCGCCGTGTAGGACAGCCCGTAACCCGCGTAGCCATCACCGGACTCCCAGTGCGCCGTCGAGCCTACCCGGCGGTTGACCACGCCCTCGGCAATCGCGCCGGCGTTACCCATCTCGAAGATGTCGATCTCGCCGCAATCCGGCCAGCCGACGGTGGAGATGTTGTTGCCCAGCGTCCAGAACGCGGGCCACAACCCGTCGGCCAGGTCGGGCAGCTGGATCCGTGCCTCGACGGTGCCGTACTGGAACGTCATCCGGTTCTCCGTCTTGAGACGGGCGGAGGTGAAGGCGTAGCTAGGGCCGCCCCCGATCTGTTCTCTCTGTGCGGTGATGATCAACTGGCCGTTCTCGACGCGGACGTTGGCCGGGTCCCTGGTGTAGTCCTGGAACTCGGCGTTCCCCCAGCCGCAGATCCCCTCGGCGCAGCCGTCGCCGATGTCGAAGGACCAGACGGAGCAATCGAGGGTCGACGGCGAGTCGAATTCCTCGCTCCACAGCACGGTCTGGGACTGGGCCGAGCCCACGGCCGCGAATACGAACAGCAGGGCCACGAGGGACCGCAGGGGTCTCGGGATGGACGGCCGATCGGAAAAAGACAGCGCTGTCATAGTGGGTCTCAATCTACCGTTGGAACGATGCCGGTGCCAGCGATTCCGGCCAAGATGACGAAGAATCGGCCCCATCGGGGGTGGGACGGTCTCCCTCCAGCCAACCAGGGACACGGGTATACTCAGCCTTCAAACCCCGGGAGATACAAGATGAAGAAGACGATCGTCCTCAGCCTGTTCCTGCTGTTCTGCGCCGCCCCGCTCCTGGCCGACGGCCACGAAGAAGCCGCGATCAAGAAGCTGATCGAAGAGAGCTACGTCCACGGCGCCTTCAACGAACTGAACCCCGAAGCGATGCGCGCCGGCTTCCACCCGGACTTCGCCATCTACTCGGCGGACGGTGAAGCGATCAAGAAGTACCCGATCGTGACCTGGTCCGACGGCGTGGCCAAGCGCAAGGCCGCCGCCGACTTCGACCCGGCCGGCAACAAGTGGGAACACACCTTCGTCAGCGTCGATGTCACCGGTGGCAGCGCCGCGGTCAAGATCGAGTTATCAAACGACGGCAAGCTGAAGTACACCGACTACCTGTCGCTGCTGAAGTTCGACAGCGGCTGGAAGATCGTGGCCAAGGTCTACCACAGCCACAAGTAGTCGCCACCCGGACTCCACAATCCCCAAACCCCTTTGAGCTAAACTCACCGTTTGGGATCCAGACGCCATGACGACCAAGCCCCAACCCCCAGGCCCGATCCTCGTCCCGGTCGACTTCTCCCGGCACTCGGCCTCCGCCCTCGCCTGGGCCGCGGGACTCGCCGGGCGTCTCGACGCCACGCTCCGTGTCCTGCACGTCGTCCATGACCCCGAGTCCGAGCCCGGCTACTACTCACGGGTCAACGAAAAGGGCGAACTGCAGCTCATCGAGGATGCCGCCGCCGAGATGATGGCGGAGTTCCTGGCAACCGTCATCGCCGACAACCCGGACCTGCCCAGCCTGCAGTCCCTCGAAAAAACGCTCCTCGTCGGTATCCCGGTCACGAGGATCCTCGAAGAGGCCGCGCATTGTGACGCCTGCATGATCGTCATCGGCAGCCAGGGACGCACCGGGCTGTCCCACCTGTTGCTGGGCTCGAAGGCCGAGCGCGTCGCGCAGCTGTCGCCGATCCCGGTCACGATCGTCAAGGCGGACCGGAAAGACGACGACGAATGAACGGAGCGGAGAGTTTCGAGGTCTGGCCGCTGGTGATGGGTCTGTTCGGCGGGCTGGCGCTGTTCCTGTTTGGCATGGACATGATGTCGCAGGCGCTCAAGGCCGTCGCCGGCGAGCGGATGAAATCGATCCTGGCCACGCTCACGTCCAACCGCATCACCGGCGCGTTGACCGGTGCCTTCGTCACCGCGATCATCCAGTCCTCGTCGGTCACGACGGTGATGGTCGTCGGCTTCATCACCGCAGGGCTGATGTCGCTGTCGCAGTCGATCGGCATCATCATGGGTGCCAACATCGGCACCACGGTCACCGCACAGATCATCGCCTTCAAGGTGACCAAGTTCGCGCTGCTGCTGATCGCCGCCGGCTTCGGCATGACGCTGATCTCCCGTCTCGAAAAACTGCGCTTCCACGGCAAGGGGATCATGGGGCTGGGGCTGTTGTTCTTCGGCATGGGCGTGATGGGCGAGGCCATGCAGCCGCTGCGCGACTACGGGCCGTTCCTCGACTGGATGACGCACATGGACAACCCCGTCGTCGGCATCCTGGCCGGGGCGCTGTTCACCGCACTGGTCCAGTCCAGCTCCGCCACCACCGCCGTCGTGATCGTCAGCGCCGGGCAGGGGATCCTCTCGCTGCCGGCGGGGATCGCGTTGATCTTCGGCGCCAACGTCGGCACCTGCGTGACGGCGATCCTGGCCTCGATCGGCCGACCGCGGGAGGCGCTGCGTGCGTCGATCGTCCATGTGCTGTTCAATCTTGCCGGCGTCCTGCTGTGGCTGGGCTTCATCGATGAGTTGGCGCGGTGGGTGACCGCGATCTCGCCCGTATCGGAGGAGCTGATCGGGGTCGAGCGGCTGAGTGCCGAGACACCGCGTCAGATCGCCAACGCGCATACGATCTTCAACGTCGTCAACACCACGCTGTTCCTCGGCTTCTCCACCCAGTTCGCGCGGTTCGTCGAGTGGAT
>JAOTYK010000058.1 GCA_029861955.1 Acidobacteriota bacterium | reverse complement strand
CGCCACCCTCTCCATTACTCAAGACAAGCAGTTTCGGATGCAGTTCCTAGGTTGAGCCCAGGGATTTCACAACCGACTTGCGAGTCCGCCTACACGCGCTTTACGCCCAGTAAATCCGAGCAACGTTTGCACCCTCTGTATTACCGCGGCTGCTGGCACAGAGTTAGCCGGTGCTTGCTAAGGAGGTACCGTCAAGGCGCACCCATTTCCTGATGCGCTGTTTCGTCTCTCCCCACAGTGCTTTACGACCCGAAGGCCTTCATCACACACGCGGCGTGGCTGGGTCAGGCTTGCGCCCATTGCCCAATATTCCTCACTGCTGCCTCCCGTAGGAGTCTGGCCCGTGTTCCAGTGCCAGTGTGGCTGATCATCCTCTCAGACCAGCTACCCGTCTTCGCCTTGGTAAGCCATTACCTTACCAACAAGCTGATGGGACGCAGGCTCGTCCTCTGGTGGTGCTTTGAGGCACCTTTAACCACTTTCACCGTAGTGAGCGTGGTCTTACGCGGTATTAGCATTCCTTTCGGAATGTTGTCCCCCGCCAGAGGGTGGATTACCTACGCGTTCCTCACCCGTGCGCCACTTTAATAACTCCCGAAGGAGCGTTCTCGTTCGACTTGCATGTGTTAGGCCCGCCGCTAACGTTCGCTCTGAGCCAGGATCAAACTCTCCAGTTGAACTGTTGAGCTGGTTATCCTGCTGAGTTCTGGCGCTCCCGCCAGACGCTCAAGAGCATCACATTTGATTATTGCGTGTTGCTCTCGGATGCGGCCTCCAATCGAAATTGGGACCGCTTTTTTGAATTGACCCTAGTCGTACGTTTTGTTGCACGACTCGGGACCCGAGTACGTAACTATTGATTCCGATTCAGTTTTCAAAGATCGATCGGCGGAATGCCCGCAGACCCCCTGCAAAGGGACGCCGAAGTTAGCGCGGAACCGGGGTCGGTCAAGCGGGAATGTCCACTTTCCTGGTCCCCTGCTAACAAACTGAAATCAAAGCGTTTTGTCCGCATAAATCCGGCCAATTTCTCGGATTTGACCCCAGCATCTGGTCAAAGAGGGTTTCGATCCCGATCGATCGCGACCAGAAGATGCCCGTCGACGTCGTCGGTGGCGGGGTCGGCGATCCAGGGGCTGAGGCATTCCCGATCGAGCACGCAGGCGTCGGTGAGCGTTTCTAGGAACGCCACGAGGTCTTCGACGTCTTGGTCGGTGAGCTCGATCGGCGCTCGGAGCGACTCGATCCCTCTGCCCGAAACTTCGAGGAAGTCGAGCATCTCTTGTGTGTTGCGGTCGAAGTCTTCGGACGCGGCGAAAGCCACGGTCGACGGATCGAAGCTGTTGATGGCGCCCAGCGGATCCAAATGATGGCGCACGACGTCGGCGAGATTGTCGTAGGTGCCTGCGTGCAGGTACGGGCCGGTCGCCGAAACGTTCAAGAGCGACGGCGTACGAAAGGAGAAGCGGTAGTTGCGGTCGTCGTTTTCGCGTGCGCGCCCGTGGTCGTTCGTGCCCAAAAAGCCGTCGCCCTTGCCGCGACCGACTTGCGGCGCGCAGATCGAATGGAAGTCTTCGTCCGTGAAGAAATCGCCTGAATGACAGCTTGCACAGTCAGCGCCGCCGTCTTCGCGCGTGCCAAGAAACAAGATCCCGCCGCGCTTCGCCGGCTCCCCGATCGCATCATGGTTACCCTCGACGTACGCGCGCCAGGGCGTGTCCGTGAATACCTGCGAATCTTCATAAGCCGCGATCGCTTCCGCGATGCGCGGGTAAGTGATTTCCGAAGAGCCGAACGCTGCTTCGAACTCTGCGTCCCAGCGTCCGTCTTCCGCCAGCCGTTGCTCGAGCGCCGTGCGAAGCTCGGCGTTGGTTCCATCGAGCACGAACTCGAAGCCGCGCATCTCGTCGGCCGAAGTCACCGGGAAACGCGCCTGGGCCTCGGAGAGGCTCGCGCCCGAATCGGGATCGGGCGTTCCAAAGTCGCTGTCTGGAGTTCGGGTGCCGCCGTCATCCAGGTTTTCGACACGAGAATCCCAGAACAAGCCCTTTTCCCAGAGCGCGATGTTGAAGGTCGTCGGCGCGTTGCGAGGGACGGTCAGATCGCCGTCCGGATGCGTACGACCGGGTCCGAGCAAGTCGGGGTCGTCCGCGCCAACGCCGATCGACATCGGCAGGCCATCTCCGCCGCCGAGCGCCGGGTGATGACAGGTCACGCAGGCGGAATCGCGATCGCCGCCGAGGCTCTTGCTGAAGAAAAGCTTGCGTCCCAGCTGCGCCGGCGGCTCATCGATGCTTGGGAGCTCGCGACCCAGAGCGGGGTCGCCGCGCAGCCCGTGCTTCTGAATCAAGCCTCGAAGCGCGATGTCGGTTTCGCTCCCGGGGTCAGGCGTCGAGCCGTTGCATGCTCCCAGCCAGATCACGCCCATGCCCAACACGAGCCAAGTCATCATCACGCGCATCGCCACACCGCCTAACTTAAGATCAGACCGGTCCTCATATCACATGGGGGCGAGAGGAGCGGGCTGCACTGCTCCGAAAGGCCCGCGAGTGTTCGAGAGCTCACCGATGGAACCGTAGATCCACTGGAATCGTGCTTATTTGACAATATATTGTCATTTTGACATATTATTGTCATGAAGCCTCAGAACCTCTTTGCGGAGATCGTACTCCTGTTTCAGGCGCTGAGGCAGTGGGGCGAGGCCCTGCATGAGGGCTTGGGGCTGACGGCTTCGACACGGGGAATCCTCGACACGCTCCTTCTCGCGGGGGCGGCGACGGTTCCCCGGATCGCGCGGGAGCGCGGGGCATCGCGTCAACACGTCCAGCAGCTCGTGGACGCGCTCCTCGAGCGCGATCTGGTCGAGCGACACGGGAACCCCAACCACAAGCGATCTTCCCTGATTGCCCTGACAGACAAAGGGCGGGCGCTCGTCGAGAACATGCGGGCCGAAGAGCGCAACGCGATCGGGCGCATTCAAGCCGGCGTTTCAGACCACGCGATCGAGGAGGCGGAGCAGGTGCTCGCGGCATGGCGCACAGCGCTCCAGCACGACACCGAGCGAAGGGCCGCGCGCTTGTAGGAACCGCGACTTGATCGTAAGCCATTCGGCATGGCGCTGATCTACTACGCCATCCCGTTCTTCCTGGTGACCTTGGGCATCGAGCGCTGGCTCGTCCATCGAAAGGATCGACGGGAAGGCGCCGAGGCAAAGCTGGCCGGCTTCACGACGAAGGACTCGTTCGCGAGCCTTTCGATGGGCGTTGGTTTTTTGCTCATCGATACGACGCTCAAGCTTCTGCCGTTTGCAGGCCTCGCGTGGTTCTACCAGTTCCGGCTCTTCGACATCCCTGTGGTCTGGTGGTCTTGGATCCTCCTGCTTTTCGCGGAGGACTTTTGCTACTACTGGTTTCACCGGCTTCATCACGAGGTGCGCATGCTTTGGGCCGCGCACGAGAACCATCATTCGAGCACGCACTACAACCTCACGACGGCGCTTCGGCAATCCTGGACGACTCCCTTCACAGGCTTTCTTTTCTGGGTGCCGCTTCCTTTGCTCGGCTTTCCGATCGAGATGATCATCATTCAGAAGTCGATCAGCTTGCTGTATCAGTACTGGCTCCACACCGAGCTCATCGACCGGCTCGGCTGGTTCGGCGTGGTCTTCAACACGCCTTCACACCACCGCGTCCATCACGGGCGCAACCCGATCTACCTCGACCGAAACCACGCCGGCATCTTCATCATCTGGGACAAGATGTTCGGCACCTTCGAACCTGAAGGAGCGCCGGTTGACTACGGACTCACCAAGAACATCCATACGTACAACCCCGTCCGGATCGCGTTTCACGAATGGAGCTCGATGCTCCAAGATGCGTGGAACGCGAAGAGTTGGCGGGGTCGATTTGGATATCTGGTGATGCCGCCGGGCTGGACCGAGGATGGCCTGGGCAAGACCGCGCCCGTCTTGCGACGGGACTACCTCGCAGCGCAGGCACTAGACCATGGAGCTACCGAAAGTTGACGGTCTGCACGGCGTTGGCAGCCGCCTCATCGATGTCGAAGACGAGCGGCATCGGTTCGTTGCGCAAATAGGGGAAGAGTAGATCTTCGTAGTTTGGCGAATCGATGTCGCCCGATTGTCCACCTGGCAGCTGGATGGTGCAGGTGGGCCCCGCGGCTGACGCCTCGCAGACAAATCGCATCGACGCGCCAGCGGTCTGCACGAAATCGTTGATACCTGGATTCGCAACATCGACCGTGAAGAGCCCGCCGTCGTTCGCGAAAAGTGGGTCGTTGAGTGGCGGATTATTGTAGTCGAGAATTCCAAACGTCGAGACGTCCGCGCTCAGCAAGAGGCCGTGGAGCCTACCCCAGGCCCACCGGGTCTCGTCCGCTCCGAGCTCGCCTTCGAGGAATGCGCCCGCCGCTTGGAGTGCCTCAGACATCACCTGGTACTTGGTCTCGACCTCAGGCTCAGGAGTTCCCGGGTTGTCCCAGTAGACGTCCCCCGCCACGAGCTGAGTGGGGTCTACGACCGAATAGTACATTGCGAAACTTGGGGCTCGGCCTCGGGGCGCGTTCTCATTGTCCTCGATGCGCGCGCGAAGCTCGATGAGCAGCGTGTGGAAGGCGGCGCACCCGGATGCAGCCAAGAGCTCGCCTGAATCAGAGGACAGAGGGGAGTTCTCGGAGTCGGTCCCGTCGAGACCAGTGGGACAGGTGAAATCCCAGTTCTCGAGAGCACTGATGACCTTGGCGCCGCCCAGGCCGGGGGTGGTCTGTCCATCGTTGGCGATCGCCAGGATGCCGGGACGCATTCGCTCACCGATGAGCGAGTGCACGTCACTGACGATTTGGTCCATCGTCGCGCGTGTGTGTTGGTCCCCGATGCCTTCAATCAGGTCAACGATCCGAGAATGCCGGAAACCAGCAGCAGCGGCCACTTGATACGGCGGATGCGGGGTGCCATTGACCAGCGTAGTCGGATCGCCATCGAAGAGCGCACCGGTCATGTCGTTGTTGGCGGTTGCGATGTAGCCCGACTCGGGATTCATCGCTTGTGGAAGCTCCTCGAGCGCGAAGTACTCCTCCCATTCGTAGTCGCCGCTGCCATCGAGGGGAAGCCAGGGAGGAGCGTCGCCAGCGAGGTTGGTGGCCCAAGTGCGCTTTGGTAATCGGTTGTATGGGAACCATCCGATGTTGTTTTGCGAATCGATAACGACCCAGTTCTGCCCGACAGTGGTGCCATTTGAAACAGCCAGCTTCGCCTCTTCGATGTTGGTCGCCATCGCGAGCTCGGCGAACAAATTGATATCCGTGTCGATGTCGTTCCCCGTCCAGCGCAGCGTGACCGCGGTGTTGTTGTCCATGTCGATCTCGCGGACCGGCCCGTGATGAGGCACGAACAAGAGCTCCCGGTCCTCGGTGCTACCGTCACTAAACTCCACGGTGAACGTGCGACGCACAAACGGGACTTCCTCGCCCTTGAACATGACCCCTGTCGCGTTGCCGTCGCCGTCCTTTACCAGCGTTTCGATGTAAAGGTCACTGAAGTCCATGACCGTGGTGGTCGCGCCCCACGCGATGTCCTCGTTGTGCGCGAGGAGGGGCCAGGGGATGCCCGCGAACGTAATGCCAGCCACGTGAATGTCGCCGCGTCCGTGCGTCTTCGCATCCAGGTGTGCCAAGTACCACGTCGCTGGCTGCGTCATTCCCAAGTGTGGGTCGTTCGATAGTAGCGCATTGCCGCCGGTCGTGAGCGAGGGCCCAACGACCCAGTTGTTCGAGCCGATTTGATCGCCAATCGCACCCGACCCGAGGACCAAAGACTCGAGGTCGCCGATTCGCTGGAGTTGCTCATTCAGCTGCCGAATGACGGGTGCGGTGTTGATCCGCTCACGAAGGGTCAGGCGTGCGAGCATCGGCGGAACGGAGAGCTTGTCCGCTGCCGCCAATGCCGGGGATGGAGGGACCCAGTCGGGCGGTGAGATCGCCGAATCCTCCAGGGGTCGCCGGCCCCAGAGGTCTGTGAACTTCGCGTCATCGTTGATCGCTTCGCGAGCGGCGCCCGCGGCGGCCTGAGCCGATGCATCGTTGGTGAGCTCGTTCGCCAGCGCAATGACCGTCGCCACGCTGTCTTGGGGAGTCCAGTCGGGTACATTCTCGGGACCGTAGTCGAAGGCTGGGTCGGTGAACTCGCGAGGAAACGTGGCTCCGTTCTCGCCATTCTTCATGTCCGCGATCCACTTGTTGACGCCGACCGTGTAGGCGTCGAGCATCGCTTTTGCCTTGGGTGTCGCTTGCTCGTAGAGAAACTCTTCGGTAGGTACGCCGTCACGCGTCGAGAACGTCGCGCGGAGGTTCGCGAAGTTGTCTGCCAACAAGCCGGCTAGGGATTTCGGCAAGATGTCAGCAAGTCGCCCCGTCGTGAAACGGCGCCGGAAGTCCATCTGAATGAAGCGATCGAACGCGTGGTAGTACCCCAGCGCCATGGTGCAGTCTTCGTCGGTGGCACAGTCGGCGTTGAAGACGCGGTGTTCGTCGAAGTAGACCGTCGCGTCGGGCGGCCATTCGAGGTCGCCGGTGGTGCCCCCCGCGCCGCTGCTGTCGCTGCTACTGCAACCAACGGTGAAAAGACCAAGCACCAGAAGAAAAAGAGAAAGTCGTCGCATCACGGGCTACCTCGCTGAAACAAGACGGACCGCGACCATAGCCTCTACGTGGCCAAAACCAAACCCTGGACGGCCTCGCCAAGTAAAACGCCGGGTGGATCGGCTGATCCACCCGGCGTGCAGCAAGCAAGTCTCAGCCGCTAGTTGCGCCGATAGCGGCGAATCCCCAAGCCAAAACCAAGCATCAGTAGTAGAAGAGCGCCGCTCGGTCCGCCTTGGCCTGGCGTCCCGACCGTGCAGCCGACGCCGCGCCCGCCTTGAAGAATCAAACGGCCCGTATCCTGCGCTTCGTCGAGGTCTTCCAAGTAGTCCGGAATGCCGTTGCCGTTCTCGTCGCCCGCCTCGTCGCCGTCATCGACGCCATCGCCGTCGCTGTCCGTGTCGAGCCAGTTGACCAGTCCGTCACCGTCCGGGTCGTCGTTGCCGGTCGCGTTCGATCCCGCGATCTCGTCGGCCGTGTCGATGCCGTCGCCGTCATCATCCTCGTCGAGGTAGTTGGGCGTGCCATCGCCATCGGTGTCGTCGTCCGTTGGGTCCGAATCCCCATCGGGGCTCTCGTCTGCGGTGTTGACGCCGTCGCCGTCATCGTCCTCGTCTTCGAAGTCCGGCGTGCCGTCGCCATCGGAGTCCTCACAAGTCGCGGGTTGCGCCGGGTTTCCGGGCGGCGGGCACTCCACGGTGTCGGGAATCCCATCACCGTCGGAATCCGGCACGTCGGCTTCGACGCGGCAGCTGGCGTTGCAGCCATCGCCATCGACCGCATTGCCGTCGTCGCACTCCTCCCAGCCGGAAGCGAGGTCGATCACGCTGACCCTGTCATCGCCGCAAACGTCGAGGTAGTCCGGCCGTCCGTCACCGTCGCTGTCCGAGCAGCCCGCGCCGAAGTCCGGACACTCATCGACGGTCAGAACCCCGTCGTCGTCATCATCGGGATCGAGATAGTCAGGCGTGCCGTCACGGTCCGAGTCCTCGTTCGTCGGGTCATTGTCCCCGTCGTAGTTCTCGTCGGCGGTGTCGATGCCGTCGTCGTCGTCGTCCGGGTCGTTGAAGTTCGGCTCTCCATCACCGTCCGTGTCGGGACAGCCCGAGGGGTCGGCCACTGGGTCGCCCGGTGCCGGACACTCTACGACGTCGGGAATCCCGTCGCCGTCGGTGTCGAGCGGCGTGTTGTCGAGATCGAGGGAGTCAGGCGTGCCGTCGCCGTCGCCGTCGGGGCAACCTGCGCCCGGGTCAGCGCACTCGAAGACGGTATCCACACCGTCACCGTCGTCGTCCGGGTCCTGGAAGTCCGGAATGGTATCCCCATCCGTGTCTTGCGTCTGCGCCTCGGTGCCGCCGTCATCGGTGTCGAACGCGTCGTCGAGGCCGTCACCGTCGGTGTCCACGCCGAGTGGCACCGTGTCTGGGACGCCGTTCATATCCGCATCGTGGCCTTCGACCAGGTCGACGATGCCGTCCCCGTCCGCGTCCTCGTCGAGGTAGTCGGCGCTGCCATCCGAATCCGAATCCGAACAGCTTGCAGGAGCGCTGCACTCCACCGTATCGGTGATTCCGTCCCCGTCGCTGTCGATGTCACGATGGTTTGGAACGCCGTCCCCGTCCGCGTCACACGCGTCGGGATCGACGCCGCATTCGGTCGAGGTGGGAATCCCGTCGTCGTCGTCATCGGGGTCCATGTGATCCGGGTCCCCGTCCCCATCGGTGTCGACGCAGCCAGGCACGTCGCCTGCGCATTCGACCTCGTCAGGAATTCCATCTCCATCGCTGTCGGGAGGAATGGTGTCCGGATCCAGGTGGTCGGGTATGCCATCGGAGTCGCTGTCCGGACATCCGGCAAGCGCATCCGGGCATTCGAAGGCCGTCCCCACACCATCCCCGTCGTCGTCGGAGTCGCTGTAGTCGGGTATGCCATCACCGTCGAAGTCGGGCAGCGGCGCGGGAACGCCACCGGCCATGTCGATGTCGTAGGCGTCGTCGAGCCCGTCCTCGTCTTCATCCATGCCAAGCGGCAGGAAGTCCGGCACGCCGTCGCCATCTGCATCGTGACCTTCGATCGCATCCGGGATGCCGTCGTCATCGGAGTCCGTATCGAGAAAATCGGGGGCGCCGTCGCCGTCTGAATCCGCGCAAGCGGTCGGGTCGGCGCACTCGTCGCGATCCGCGATTCCATCCCCGTCGCTGTCCTGATCGATGTAGTCGGGTCGACCGTCGTCGTCGCGATCCTGACCCGTTGCGCCGATCCCGCCTTGATCGATGTCGAACGCGTCGTCGAGGCCGTCCTCATCGGCATCGACGCCGCTCGGAACCGTTTCGGGCTGCCCATCGCCGTCTCCGTCGAAGGCTTCCACGCGGTCGAGTAGGCCGTCGTTGTCGCTGTCGGCATCCAGGTAGTCCGGAGCGCCGTCCCCATCACTATCCGCGACGGGCGCCACGATTCCGTCCGCGGCGCAGGCTCCGGGCATGCCGGCGCAATCCGCGTCGAAGGCGTCGTCGAGGCCGTCGCCGTCGTCATCGTTGCCCACCGCCACGGAGTCCGCGATGCCGTCCCCATCCGCGTCGTGCGCTTCGGTGGTATCCGGCAGGCCGTCCGCGTCGCTATCCAGGTCCAAGTGGTTCGGCAGGCCATCGCCATCCGCATCCACCTCCGTGGGAAGGGAGTCGCAGATCCCGTCCGGCTCCGCGTCCGCACAGGTCACCTCATCTGGATCCGCGTAATCGGGAACCCCGTCTCCATCTTGGTCCGCGGACCAGTCGGTGCCGCTGCCTTCTTCGGTGTCGGAAATGCCGTCGCCGTCGTCGTCGACATCGACGTCATCACGGATGCCGTCACCATCGCTATCCGGGTAGTCACAGGCATCGTCGTCCGTGCAGACCTGCAGCCCGGGGCAGTCATCGTCCGAGAGACACTCCACGCATGCGCCGCCGGCGACCGAGGTGTCGCAAAGGGCCATCCCCGCCATCGTGCAACCGGTGTCCATCGCGCCGCCGCTCATGTCGTCGAGGCAGAACACACATGTGGTGCCGGCCTCGCCAGTCGCGCCGTTACAAACCGGCAGCGCCGGGTTGGTGCAGCCTTCATCGGCGTTCGCGCCGGCCTGATCGTTCACGCAGGTGACGCATGCACCCGGGCTCGACTGCGACGTATCGCAGACCGGCGCCCCGGCATCCCTACAATCGGTGTCGTCGAAACAGCCCGCGACACAGAGGTTGGTCGCGACGTTGCACGCGTCGCCAAAGGCGCAGTCGGCAGTCTCGGTGCAATCCACACAGACCGGGTTGCTGCCGCTCTCGTCGCAGGCATTGTCGCTGCCCGAGCAGCCGACATCGGTTGCGCCCGAGCCGTCGTCCGCGCAGCCCGCAATGCAGAACGGAAAAACGCCGCTCGCATCGCAGTACGGCGCAACGCCCCCGCAGCCCGCATCAACGGCGATGCCCACCTGGTCATCGAAGCAGACGACGCAGCCCAATCCGCCAGCATCGCATTGGCCGGTCGCGCACTCGGAGCCGAGCGTGCAGCCCGAGCCTTCTTCGAGGAGGCAAATGCTGTTGCAACCGTCGCTGTTGTCCGTGTTGCCATCGTCGCAGGCCTCACCGGCCTCTACGGTGCCGTTTCCGCAGGTGTCGGCCGGCTCGCAGACCGGCGGCGCCTCGTTCAGGTCACAGACACCACTCGCGCAATCCGCTCCCGCAGTGCAGCCCGAGCCATCCTCGACGAGGCAACTCGCATCGCAGCCATCGCCTGTAGCCGTCCCGCCGTCGTCACAGGACTCGCCCCCTTCCACGGTGCCGTTTCCGCAGATTCCGGCCGGCTCACAAACGGGCGGCGCCTCGTTGAGGTCACAGACG
>JAOTYK010000057.1 GCA_029861955.1 Acidobacteriota bacterium | reverse complement strand
AGCAAAGGACACAAGCAGTGACACGGCAGCGCGCTATTTAACGAGGAATCATCTCAATCATCGAGCAAGTGTTCGGATACCCAATTGCCGACTTTGGCAATGGCAGCCTGCGACTCAGCGGTCTCCGCCCACGATGCGGTAGGTGGCGGGACCGCCGAATTCAAAGGCGGCGATGCCTTTCGGCTGCATCACTGTGCCCTCCGCGTCGTGTTTCTCCGTGAGTGACAGCATGTAGTGGCTCCGGGACCGGACCTGGCTCCGGGCGCTCCCCGTCGCATCGCTCCGACCCGGTCGTGATCGACTGTGGTGTGGGTCTCACGTCAGTAGTGTGGCTGGCGTCATCATTCCGCACATCCCGCGGAATGCGGTAGAAACAGGGCAGAGGCGAGGGAGACGGCGCCTTGAAGGCGGTCCGGGGGCGTGAGGTAGGTCAGTCCGGAGGGTGGCGGTCGAGGACTCCGGTCTCGAGAGCCCGCTCGACCGCCTTTCTTCTGCCGTGAACACCGAGTTTCTGGTAGATCTGTTTGAGGTGGCTGCCCACCGTCTGGTCGGAGATACACAGGCGGTCCGCGATCTCCTTGTTCTGCAGGCGCAGCGCGAGCAGTTCGAGGACATCCAACTCGCGGTTGGTCAGGCCTACGAGGTTTCGGCTCTGCACCGGTTGTCTGCCGGCCCCGGCCTCGGACGTGGCAGATCTGTCCGTGGGCGTACCGAAGGCGGTCACGAGACTCTCGACCCGGGCCGCGAATTCACGCTCCCCGGCAAGCTTGCCCAGCAGCTCCACCATGGGTGTGCCGAGCTCGACGAACGGCAAGACGAGATCGCCTTTCCGGGCCAACGCCACGGCCCGCTCGAGGGTCCCGAGGGCCTCTTCCGTCTTGTCCTGCCTGTCGCAGGCCGTGGCCAGCAGCGTCAGGACCCTGATCAGGTGGCAGGTATTGTGTTGGGCCTCGGCCACTTTGACCCACTCCCGCAGCTGCGCTTCCGCTTTCACGAGGCCACCTGGTGACCCGACGGCGATCGTGGCCCGGCATCGGGTGATCGACGGTATGTCGATCCACCAGAGCAGCGCCCCTTCGGGTGGCGGCTCGTTCGCTTCGACCCAGCCTCTTGCGGCCTCCGGTTGTCCCTGCAGGATGGCGAGGCGCGCCTCCGCGGATACCGCCAGCATCTCCATTGCGCGATCCCCGAGGGGAGCGACATATTCGTTGAGAGTCTGCAACGTCGCCTGCGCCTCTTCCTCCTGCCCCAGCGCCTGATGCGCTAGCATCAAACCTGCCATCGAGTCGATCGCAGCCCGCGCGTGATGGACGAACCGGTCCGCGACGGATCGCCCCAGATAGTCGACCGCCGCTTCCCACTGGCAGCGCTGCAGGTGAATCAGCCCCTGTATGTAGCTGGTCCATATCCGCACGTACGCCGGGAAACCACGCTTGACGACCTCCCACATTCTTTGGTTCGCCAAGCCGGCGTCGAACAGGTCGCCGGCCACCACGTGCATGAAGACACGGGAAATCAACAGCCGGGCCTCTCGCATCGGTTTGAGCGACTCAGAATGCGCGAGCAGGTCGTCCAGGAAGCGCATGCCCTGCTCTGCCCGGCCCACCATTTGATTCGCCTGCGCGAAGATCATTTCGGCATGGCTCCGGAAATCCGTGTGCGACACGGGAATCTGCTCGAGACCGACGTCCAGGTGTTGCAGGCTTTCGGCTCCGTTCCCCATCAGCCAGCAGACGTACCCGCGACACAACGCGAGTTCGCTGCGCACCTGCTCATCCCCGGATTTGTCGCCGACCAGCGATTCGACTTCAGCCAGAAGCGGCGGCACGGCTTCGACTTCGTAGCGGTAGCTCAAGATAATCCAGGCACGAGCCATCAGAAGTTCTGCGTGCTGCTGCACGGTCCCTGTCGAGACGAGCGCAAGCCATCTCTCGAGGACGTACCACTGGCTGTCATCGAGGGCTTCGTGTCGGTTCCGAATGACCAACCCTGCGACCCGCCCCATGTCTTCGGCCGCCAGAGCGTGCTTGATCGCTTCATCGATCAGGCCTTCGCCTTCGAACCACCGGCTGGCCCGCAGATGCAGGTCCGAGACGTGATCCGGATCGCGATCGCGCTGCAGCTCGTCCCTGAGCAACTCCTGAAATAGGTGATGATATCGAAACCACTTGTGCCGGGCATCGAGGGCGATCGTGAACAGGTTGTTCTTTCCTAGCTCTTCCAAGAGATCGGAGGCGGTGAACTCAGAAGTGGCGGCGGCGGCGGCCGGCTCATGGACCGCGTCGAGCAGTTCCGCGCAAAAACGATCGAGGATGGAAGACGCCAGCATACTGTCCCGAACCCCCGCAGCCTGCGCAGACAGTACCTCTCGCAGCAGGTACTCCTGTATCTCCGGCAGGTGGCCGGGCAGTCCCTGCAGAAAAGCATCGGCGTCGCGGACATGTCGCAGCGCCAAAGACACGAGCCGCAATCCAACCGCCCACCCTTCCACCTCACGGTCGAGGTGTGTTAGCCCCTCATCGCTCACGGAGCGGTCCGTTGTCGCGCTCAGAAACTCTCTCGTTTCGCGCACCGTGAACCGCAGGTCCTGCAGGCGCACCTCGTTGATGCGGTGGTCGGCTCGAAGGCTGGGCAGGTCGAATGGCGGATCCTGGCGAGTGAGAACGACGAACCGGAACTGTGCCGGAGGGTGCTCGAGCATCCTGTTCATCAGGTCGTGCACGGGCGACGCAGGGTCGATCCGGTGATAGTCGTCGAGCACGATGTCGCACGGCACGCCGATCGCGTCGAGGTCGTTGAGCAGATAGCCTGCGAGAATGGGTATCGGAGCCAGCGAGCTGGCTTCGTGGAGCTCGCGGGTGGCGTCACAGGCACCGGGCGACACGGTATCCACGGCGGCGAGAAAGTACTGGAGGAACGTCCTCGGCTCGCTGTCACTGGCATCCAACGACAACCAGGCGATGGGGTTGTCGAGTTGTTCGACCCATTGGGCGACGAGGATGCTCTTGCCGTAGCCGGCCGGGGCCGATACCAGGGTCAGCGGCACCTCGAGGGCCCCGTTCAACAGCGGGACCAGGCGCCCCCGGTCGATCAACTCCCGGGTCAGCTGCGGCCGATACAGCTTGGTCCGCAGGATCGGGTCGGGTGCTCCATGGCCCGTGTTGACGTCGGGTGTCATCTACACGGAACTCCGATTCAGAATCAGCATTGTCCCCCACGGATACCCTATTCCGGGTCTCTGCTGAGTTGGAATCGTACCAGACTGGCTGCGAGGGGTCTCGCCCACGCGATGGGCGGCCACGGCGCCGTCCGCCTCGCCACGTCTGCCTGCCGTCGGCAGCGCTCGATTAGGCGCCGTCGTTCACCATGCGCACGGGGAAAGGTTCTGTAACGCTGCCCGTGTAGAGGGTCCGGTGTGGGAACGGAATCTCGACGCCGTGTTCGTCGAACGTCCTCTTGATCTCCTCCTGCATCGTATTCCTCAGCATCAGGAAGTTTTCCCGTTTCGCCCACACCGAGAACTGCAGTTCGAGGGCCGAGTCTCCGTACCCTTTGTAGATAAACAGCGGCGACGGCTCGTCGAGGCAGATCGGATTCCGCTCCGCGACGTCGAAGAGGATCTTCCTGACTCGCTCCGTATCTTCTTTGTAGGCAACCCCCACCTGCAGATCGAGGCGGCGGATGGGGAATCGCGTGAGGTTCAACACGGTGTTCTTGATCATCTCCTCGTTCGGCACACGCATCATCAGATTGTCGAACGTACGGAGCTTCACCGAGAGGAGGTCTATGGAAATGACAAAGCCCAACCGACCGTTGACGTCGAGCAGGTCGCCAACCACAAAGGAGCGTTCGGCAATCAAGAACACTCCGCTAATGAGATTGGAAGCCGATGTCTGTGACGCGAACCCGATGGCCACGGACAAGACGCCGGCGGCACCCAAAAGCACACCGAACTTGAAGCCTAGCTGGTGGAGCGCCGATGTGACGACGAGCATCAGCATCACGTAATAGCTCAACCGCCTCACCAGCATGGCTTCCTGCGCACTCACGCGACGCCGCAGCCCTCGCTCGGCAGTTCTGCTTGCGAGCCGGGCCACCAGGATCCCGACAACGAGGATGAGCACCGCCCGGCCGAGACCGAGCATGCGGCCAGATGTCAAAAAGTCTGACACGCCGAGGTTGCTGAGTACCTCACTCATTGTAATTCCTGCCTTTCTTCACAAAGAGCTTGCCGAAGGCGTCCAATAGAAATCCCCTCGACATCTCCTTCCGTGGCCGTGCGATGCGTTCGGTGGCCACGATCTGTCTCGGTCTATCGTCCAGCCGCACCTTGGTGCCGCCCGAGTCGTCCTCGCGCTCGAGCGTGAGCGCTTCCGTCCACAAGTGACCTTCGTCGGAAACGAACAGCGAGAGATGTGGAACAGGGACTTTGAGCTTCTCGATGGGTAGGGCCGACGGCGCGTTGTTCTGAATGCGCACGGCCGAGATAGCCCGGTGGGGCCTGCGAGGGAGATTCTCGAGGTGAAGCCTCGCGCTCGTTCGCAGGGCGTAGCATAGCTCGCCGGTCATCGTGTCTGGACCAAACCAGGTATCTGACGGCCGTGCGATCGGTGCGTCCACCTGTTCCACCTCGCGCCCATCGAGGTATACCCGGAGCCAGAGTGGAGCCGACAGGAACAGCGTCGTCTCTTCCATGGCAGGTACGACAAACGGCTTATTTGTCCTTACCACCACGGGGAGATCGGGGAGCGCCGGCTCGAGGCGAAGGGATCGATTCCCGCTCCTGCTCGCGAAGCGCCTGACATCGATGTTATCGTCGTCGCCGGCTGGTTCCTCCGCGGGTTCGGCGATGATCAGCCGACTGGCGAGACGGTCAGGCCCCTCGGTGCCCGCGACTCTCCACTCGCTGTCACCTCGCGTGATCCAGAGTGTCTTGGGACCGAGTTGCCACCGTAAGGTCTGATCTTCGGCGACCTCATAGTCGCCCCACCAATTGTCCATCGCCGTCGTCCTCTATCTCAGCCGGGCACCGGTATTCGATGTCACGACCTCGTGGGCTCGAGGCGGGAGCCGCGCGAGCCTAGAGCCGGTCGTGTTCGACGACCCGTGATCGTTTCACGCCTGTAGCGTGGCTGGCGTCATCACTCCGCACATCCCACGAAATGCGGTAGAAACACGGTAGAAGCGAGAAAGACGTTGCGTTGAAGGTGGTCGGGGCGCCAAGCCGGGCGGTGAACGACGATGCAGGCTCTAGAACACGAACTGGGCCTGGGCGATGACCTCGTCCAGGTCGCTCCCGGGAACGCCCGTGACGCTGTCCCAGGTGCGGTACGTCAACTGAAGCTTGGCCTTGTGCTTGTTCCAGTACCAGTTCAGCCCCAGGGACGTTCGGTCGGTGCTGGCGGTGAAGTTGTCGGCGTCGAACGTGTCCCAGCCGGCTACCACTTCGACGTTGGACGCGACCATGTAGCCGGCTTCCACGGCGATGATGTCCAGGTCGGTCTTCCCGTTGGCGTAAAGGCCGCCGGTGAACGTCGGGTCCACGGTGTCGCCGCTGATCTTCTGAAACTCGATATCCGCGGAGAATCCCATCCCGCGCACGCCGGCGCTGAGCTCCAGGCCTTCAGCGCTGTCGAGGTCGACCTTGCCGTCGGCCAGACCGGTCGCGTTGACCATGCCGGTACCCGAATCGGTGTAGGTGTTGTTGTCGTCGTCGTTGGACCAGTTGAAGGCGGCCACGCTGAAGTTGATCTTCCATTCGTCGCTGCGGAAGTCGGCCTGGTCGAACTTCATGTAACCGAGCGGATGGTAGTCGAGACGGGCCGCTACTACGACGCCCTCGTTCCAGTCGGCCGCGGCGTTCGCGGGCGAGTCGAAGTCCATGCGGTTGATCGCCGGGTCATGCTCTTCCGTTCCCAACGAGGCCGCGTAGGTGATCTTCTTGTCCAGCGCGCTGCCATCGAGCCGGATGCCGAGTTGGCGGTCCGGTGAACCGAAGTTGTGGTCTCCGGTAAAACTCCGTTCGACCAGTTGCTGGCGCTTGGACGAGGCCAGGAACTCTCTCGAGAACGGTGTCTTGGAGTTGCCGATCGTGATCTTGTGGTTTTCCCAGCCGAGGTATTGCATGTAGGCGTCCTTGAGCGCGACCTCGTTCGAGTCTTCTGCCTTGCCGAAGTCGAACTGGATCTTGCCCATCCAGTCTTCCGTCACCGTCCCCTGGATATAGGGGCGGAGGCGGCGGAAAAAGATCTCGTCGAAATCGCCCCCCCCGCTGGCGTCCGCATTGCGGTACTGGAGCTGGATGCGGCCGCCGACCTCGATCTTCTTGCCGTCCTTGTCGTACACGGCGATCCCCGCGGTCGCGGGAACCGTCACGCCGGCGATGATCATCGCGGCCGCGACCAGCGCGTAGGCTGTGGTTCTCATGAATCCCTCCTGGTTCCGCCGATTCGATGGCGGGTCTGGGTCGAAAAAGGAGACCCATTCTAAAACGGTCGTGTTAAATCCGCATTAGGTTGACGCAAAATGGATTTTAAGTACTCTCGAGAAGGGCGGCGAATCACTCTTTATTTGATTCGTTGCCCTTTCCCGTTTACGAGGGTTACGAGGAGTGCTCTACAGTCCGAGGGTTCTGGACACCCCCGTGGACATCTGTTTATGAAGGGTGGTGTTGGAGCGATCGCCTGACAGATCGTTGCCCCCTTCGCGATATCGGATTCGGCAGGCACCGGACATACTGGTGGCCGGACTCACGCAACCAGTTCTCCGGTAAACCCGGGGCGGTTCAACCTCTGGGTTACATAGACACCGCGACCGCTGGGTTTGGCTTGCGCAGGATGACCCAGCCCATCAAGCCAACGAGCAGCATGAAGTTGATTGTCGACAGCGTGTAGGTGATGCCGGGGGGAGGGAAGGTTTCGAGCGGGACGAGGCCGAGCAGGAAGTAGAAGAAGATCCAGCAGATGCTGAGCCCAACGGCAAGTTTGCGGTTGGCTGAGGCATTGATCACAAGGGCGCAGAGCAGCCACATGGCGGGCAGCGTGATGTAGTCGCCCCAAGCCGCTGGGCTGGCCATGGAGGCGAGTCCGAGGATGGCGAGCCAGATCTGCGCGCGGCGAACCCGTGACCCTAGGCGGCGCGATGCGACGATGGCCAAGCCAATCAGCGTTACCGTGAATAGGCTGTTGAAGCCGGACGCGACCGCGCGGGTCATTCCGGGAAAGCCCATCTCCCCTAGCCTGACGACTTGCCCGTACGGGGAAAGATTGGCGGTGATGAGTTCAAACCGTATCTCCGGCCAGACCTCGATGAAGGCGAAGGCGCTGAAGGATTGCATTCGCGGAAGCTGATAGCTGATGAATGCGGAGAAAGGCGCGATGCCGAGAACCGCCAACGCTACGAGCGTGAAAACAACGCCGAATGCAAACGTCCAAGCAAGAGGTTTCCAACGCTTCTCGGCCAGCAATAGGATCAATAGGAACCCGGGGAAGATCTTTCCGAGAATGGCGAAGGCTAGCAGTGCGCCACCAAGGACGTTGCGCTGCTTTTCAAACGCGACCATAGCGGCGATGGTGAGTGTGATGGCGACGAAGTGAAACTGTGTGTACTGAAAGACGGACAGCGCGGCAGGTGAGGCGATGACCAGCGGCGAGAGCATCGCCATCCAACGACCAGCAGTGCCGCCGACCCAGTGGGCGAGCAGCAGAAAGACTGCCGCGATACCGATGTACTGGAAGGAGAACCAGGCGATTCGAATCGTGGGGTAGTGATGGGTCATGGCGAGCATGAGCTTGGGCAGCAGGAGGAATTGCGGCGGGTATTGGTAGGGGTCTTCGACCTTCATGCCCTCGAATTCGGTGATGGACTCGATGTCGCGGTTGAGCCCCGGGTAGTGATCAGCGTGGTAGATGTTTTTTTCGCCCCGGTCGTGTAGTTCGACAGCGTGGAAGTAGGCCGTGCCGCATTCGTGCTTCGTCCATAATTCGTTGGTGGTGAGAATCCACCATGAAGTGTCCGGGTCGGTCTTGTGTGTGCTGATCCGAGCGGTCTGAACGATGGCAAGCAACGCGATCAATGCAAACAGCGCGGCCCTGGCGGGATGCGACCTCGCCGATCCGTCGAGCCACTCCGGCAGCAGCCCCGCCAAGCGGGGTGCCGTGAGGCTGACGGTTGCCGCAATAACGATTGCCCCAATTGTGAGCGGCCAGGCAGCAAGCGGAAGTTCGGGACCGACGCGACGTACGATGGCGGCAACGAGATGAACGGCAACCATACCGGTGGTAGCAAGGATGGTGAACAAGATGGCCAGGCGCTCAATCGACGCTCCGTGGTCTGAGGGTTGTTTTGCCAATCCTGTCATCTCTTGTTCCTCCGTTGGCGGGAGGATGTATCTGCGAGACTAGGCTCAGCCAACGCGGCAGGTCAAGGCAAAGGTGCGGACGCAGGCACCCGGGGCCCCGGCCGTTTCCCCTGCTGGTGCCGGAGCCGAGACTCGAACTCGGATGAGCGTTGGCTCGGGGGATTTTAAGTACTCTCGGGAAGGGCGGCGGATCAACCTTTATTTGATTCGTTGCCCTGTCCCGTTTACGAGGGTTACGAGGAGTGCTCGACAGTCCGAGGGTTATGGACACCCCCGTGGACACCTGAGTTGGAGGGCCGTTCCCTGTTACATCGACACTCAACAGGTGAGCTCTTCGACGGACCCGGCGCGGTTCACCCTATTAGAAGCAATCCCAGCCGGAGGAGGCAATCCCAGCGTCTCGCGGTGCCACCTGACCGAGCGTACGGGCGTCGTAGGTACCGGTGAACGACGGCGACACGACGCGGACGAGGAACCAGTAGCCGTTGCCGGGCGAGGGGTCGATGCCGTGCGGGAAGTTGGTCCCTACGTGGTCATCCGCCGGACAGAAATCGGTGGCCGTCGCAAAGTCTCCGCCAGTGAGACGCAGGGTCGCCAGGTCCCCCTGGACCAGGTCGTAGGCGGTGGCACCCTCCGCGGCGTCCCACAGCAGATCGACCGCGTCGAGGCGCAACTGTATCGCACGGGTCGCAGGCGGATCGCAGTCCGCGAGAAAGATCTCAAAGCTCCCATCCGGGTTGCCGCCGGTCAGGTTCGCCCCAGACTGAAAGGCGATCCGCCGGCCGTCGTCGTTGATCGACGCGGCCAGGGCCGACGCTCCCGGGGCCAACGAGCACTCCTCGCCGGTCAAAACGTCGAGGATAAGAACCTCGGACGTGAATCCGTTTGTCCGGTCGAAGGCAAGGCGCTCGCCCGTTGCGTTCGACGCCGGCTGACGAAGGGCCAGGGATCCCGTCGTGAAGGTCAACTGCTCGGTCGTTCCCAAGACAAGGTCATGCAAGAACAGTTCATCGTTGCCGTCGTCGGCCGACACGAACACAATCGCGGCACCGTCATCGCTGATCGAGGGCCCGCCCGCCCCTAGGCTGACGGCCTCGCTCGCGGCGAGCAGCGGCGCCCCCGGGGCGTCGGCGTAGTAAAGCCGCCTCGTTCCGGCATCGTTGATCTGGAACGCCACCCGGCGGCCGCTCGCAGAGAGGGAGGTCGCCTCCGGGCCCTGACCGTCCGCGAAGTTGGTTACCTGGATGAACCCGCCTGCGGTCTCGGAGAGAAACAGCTGGTCGCGAAAGTTGGGATTGTCGCCGGTGAGGTCCTTGCTCGACGTGAACGCGATCGTCGACCCGTCGTGATCGATCGAGATGTTGCCGGTTCCGGAGAAGCTGTCCGGCGTCAACTGGACCGCTCCCAGAGACGCCGTGTCGGCGCGGAATACTTCAAACGTCCCGAACAAGGAGGCGCTCGATGTCAACGCCACGTAGCTCCCGTCGTTGCTGATCTTAAACTCGTCGATCAGGCCATCCAGATCGGTAACCTGGCTCAGTATCGAGGTCGTGGTGTCGTAGACGTACAGTTCCTGGCTGCCGTCCGGGTTGTCACCCGTGAGGTTCCCGCTACTGCGGAAGGCGATGCGAGTCCCGGATCCGTCGATGGAGGGCTCGATGGCTGCGGCGAGCCCCACGGTGTCGGTAACCTGCTCGACCGTACAGACGATCCCGGCCGCGGAAGCCGTGCTCATCGTCAGCAACCCGGCGCTCGTGGCCAAGGCCAGGGCTCGCAAGCAACTCGTTCTCAGGAATCTACACTGCATTGCAACCCGGGAACTCATCGTGTGCCCCTCCCCTTCACCCCTAGCCGGCGTGCCTGCGTACCGACGATTGTCTCGTCTGACGCTCTACGAAGAAGTCGTGTAGACCGGTATTTTCTAAGATCCTCGCCCGGTTCCTTCGGCGCTCATTCTCATGCCACTATATACGGCGCTTTTTGGCGGACACGACGAATCGGGATTTGCCATAAAGAGGGCTAACACTGAAGGTTGCGAATTCACTCGTTCGCACGCACCGTCGTAACCCACTGAAAACATTGGTGCCGGAGCCGAGACTCGAACTCGGACGAGGTTGCCCTCAGGGGATTTTAAGCCGGCGAGGGAAGGGTGGCGAATCAAGGACTTTCGAGAGTTGTCTTGATTCGTTGCCCTTTCCCGTTTACGAGGAGTACGAGGAGTGCTCTACAGTCCGAGGGTTATGGACACCCCCGTGGACACCTGGCTCGGCACGCCACGGTCACTCACCTGTCGGCAGTTCGTCCGGGCGCAACAGACGGTGGAAGACCTTGACGGTCCCCTCTGACCTATATATCATTCCGATATATAGCAGAGATAGATATGCCTGATCGCAGCTCCAGCCGCTACGCCGTCCTCGGCATTCTCACGCTCGAACCGATGTCGGGGTACGACATCAAGAAGTTCATCGAGACGAGCGTGGCGCACTTCTGGCGGGAGAGCTACGGGAACATCTATCCGCTGCTCA
>JAOTYK010000056.1 GCA_029861955.1 Acidobacteriota bacterium | reverse complement strand
CTGTAGAAGTCGAAGTCGGCCTAGGCGAACTCGCTGGACAGATAGGGCGAGGTCGCGTTGATCACGTTCCAACGCAGATACGATTTCCAGATGTCGAGGGAGGTGTCCTCAAGCGCCAGGTTCATCTCCGCGAAGAACTTCGGATGCGCGTAGGAGAAACTCTCGATCTGGCCGATCCCCATATGATCGAAGTACCCACTCCATGAGAAGTTCGGCGTCTCGGCATCGGCGTAGCCCACCGTCTGGATGTTGTAGAAGTTGGCGGGGTTTCGCAGCTCGACGTTGGTCAGCGATGCCTTCGCCAGACGGGTCTCGAGAGCGAGGATGTCGGCGGCGGCCGTGTCGGCGACCTCCGGTGTGTCGCCCAACAACTGAAGCATCCGCGACACATGAGTCTGATACTGACTCTTGAGCGTCAACGACTCCTCGTCGTCACGGGTGTAGTAGTCACGATCGGGAAGACCGATGCCACCCTGCGTCGCGTAGGCGATGTACTGCTCGCTGTTCATCAGGTCCTGGAAGATCCCAAGACCGAACAGGAATCCCGCCCCCTCGGCGTGGGCGCGTCGAATGACCTCGATCAGCTGATCGATGCTCTCGGCGTTGGCGATCTCGGCCAGATCGGCCTCGATCGGAGCCAGCCCATCGGCCTCCAGCTTGTCGGTATCCATACCGACGGTCCAGAAGTCGCCGGCCCTCTGTTTGTTGGTGCCGGTCTCGGCGTGGGCCGCGGCGGCCTCGTCGAGGATCTCCCGGAGCAGGGTGTAGTTCCGCTCACGCATCGTATCGCTGATGCCCCAGGAGCTCTGTTCCGGTGGAATCGGATTGCTGGCAAGCCACGTTCCGTTTGCGTACTGGAAGAAGTCGTCGCAGGGTTCGACCGTCTCGTCGAAGTTGGCGCGATCCAGTTGGCTGATGTTGACCTCGGTGCTCGTATCCTGCGCACAGCCTGCGGCCGCCAGGAGCAACACCATCAGAAATAAAATCCGTCGAGTCATCAATGAGTCCTCCGCCGGAGAAGCGCCGGCTCGCGGGAGGAGTCTACCTTTCACGGCGTTTCCCATCCACGGTAGGATCGCGGCACGCGGCAGGGATGCAGCAACGACCCAAAAGTGCGGCTGATATAGCGCTAAACAGCTATGATCCCGGAATGGACGACCTGACCGAACAGCAGACCGACGAGTTGCGGCAGCGGCTCGAGGCGCTGAGGACGGAACTCCAGGCGATGCTCCATTCGACTCGCGAGGGCACGCGTCCCGTCGCGCTGGACGAGCCCATCGGTCGATTGACGCGGATGGACGCGATGCAGCAACAGAGTATGTCGAAGGCCACACGACAACAGACCGACCTTCGACTCCGTCAAGTCGAACAGGCTCTAGGTCTGGCGGAGCGTGGCGAGTACGGACTCTGTCGGCGCTGCGAGGATCCGATCGGGTATCCTCGTCTGTCAGCTCGGCCGGAATCGCCGTATTGTCTCGACTGTCAGGACGCGGCCGATCGCAAACACTCCTGAGGGACAGGCACTCTTAATAATGATGACGGCCTCCCAGGCCCTGGAGCGCGCCCGTGAGAGCGGCATCATCCATCGACATCTCAAACCCGTCGACTCGGAGTAGACTGACAGATTCATGAGCGACGACACCCCCACCGAAGGGCTACCCGAACCCGGCGGCCCCACACGGCGACCGGCGGTCCCACCGGTAATCGGCAACTACCGTCCGATCCGCCGTCTGGGTGAGGGCGGCTTCGGCGAGGTCTGGCTTGCCAAGCAGGAAAAACCGGTTGCCCGCAAGGTCGCGCTGAAACTGATCAAACCGGGAATGAACACCCGCCAGGTGATCGCCCGCTTCGAGTCCGAGCGTCAGGCCCTGGCGCTGATGGATCATCCCTATATCGCTCAGGTCTTCGAGGCCGGCGAGACGGAGACCGGCCGACCGTACTTCGTGATGGAGTATGTCAAGGGTCTGTCGGTCACCCAGTACTGCGACAAACACAAGCTCACGACCCGTGAACGGCTGAATCTATTCATCGAGATCTGTCGTGGCGTCCAACACGCCCATCAGAAGGCGATCATCCATCGGGACATCAAGCCCAGCAACGTGATGATTGTCGAGCACGATGACAAGCCGATCCCGAAGATCATCGACTTCGGCATCGCCAAGGCGACCTCGCAGGAACTCACCGATCAGACGCTGTTCACCCAGGAGGGTCATGTCGTCGGGACACCGGCCTACATGAGCCCCGAGCAGGCGGACGACACGACCGGGGATATCGACACCCGTAGCGATGTCTACTCGTTGGGTGTGCTGCTCTACGAATTGCTGGTCGGTGCCCTGCCGTTCCAGAATACCGAGCTGGCCCGCGCCGGTGCCGATGAGATCCGTCGACGGATTCGTGAGGAAGATCCACCACGTCCCAGCACACGCATCTCCAGTCTCGGTAATATCACGCAGACCACCGCGTCCAACCGCAAGACCGACCCACCGTCTCTGGCCCGTCACCTTCGTGGGGATCTTGACTGGATCATCATGAAGGCGTTGGAGAAGGAGCGTGCCCGACGCTACGGCTCGCCCAACGAGTTCGCCGCCGATATCGAACGGCATCTCACCGATGAGGCGGTGCTGGCCGGTCCGCCGGACGCAGGTTATCGACTGAGTAAATTCGTGCGTCGTCATCGCATGATGGTCGCGGCCGCCGCCGTCGTGATCGTTGCCCTCGTTGCCGGCCTGGGTCTGGCTCTGTGGGGCCTGGCACGAGCTAATCAGGCCGAAGAGCTGGCCCGTCAGGACGAGGCGTCGGCGCGTCACGTAGCCGAGTTCATGGTCGACCTGTTCGAAGCGCCGGATCCGACGCAAGCCCGGGGTCGCGAGGTGACCGCCCGCGAGGTCCTCGATCGTGGGGTTGAGAAGATCCAGGGAGGTCTCGACGAGCAACCACGGACCCGAGCGATGCTGATGGAGACCATGGGGCGGGTCTACCGAGTGATGGGTCTTTACGATCAGGCCGCACCCCTTCTAGAAGAGGCGGTCGAGATTCACGACACCGCTGACGGCGAAGAGCTTGCAACTGCACTCTTCGAGTTGGGCACGGTTCGCCTGTGGCAGGGGAATCTCGAACAGGCGGAGACATTGTCCCGTCGCTCCCTCGCCCTGCGCGAGGGAAGTCTCGGTGTCGATCATCCCGACGTCGCCGACGTTCTCAACACGCTCGGCAACACGATGCAGCATCAGGGCCGACTCGACGAAGCCCAGGAGGCCCATCTCCGTGCACTGACCATTCGAGAGAAGGCGTTCGGTCTAGACGGCATCCAGCTCGGACAGTCGATCCACAACCTGGCCACCCTCCATCACGAACGGGGTGACTACTCACACGCCGAGGCCCTGTACCGACGTGCCGCCGAGTTGGAAAAGAACGCCCACGGCCCGGACAATCACAACTACGCCAGCAGCATCCACACGCTGGCGATTGTTCTTCAGAGCCAGGGTCGCTACGACGAGGCGATCGAGGTCGAGTTGCAGTCCCTCGACATCCGTCAACGGGTTCTGGGTAACGACCACCCTCACGTCTCGTTCAGCCTGACGACCCTCGGCAACCTCTACCGGGCGGTCGATCGGAGCGCAGAGGCAGAGCCCCTATTCCGGCGGGCGATTGAGATCGGCGACAACTCCTGGGGGCCGATGTATCCCGAGGTGCGCTGGATGCGGCGTAGCCTTGCGTCGGCCTTGTTGGAGCAGGACCGGATGACGGAGGCCCGAGAGATCCTCGATTGGCTGCTGGACCGCAGTGAAGCGGAGGAAAGAGAAGAGATTCTTCCCCCCACACTGAACGCGCTGGGCACGCTGTATGCGAAACAGAATCAGCTGTCGGAGGCAGAGGCATCGTTCCGGCGGGCGCTCGAGATCGACGAGCGGATCGAGGGTAGCGACAGTCCCTACCTGGCGGCGGCCCTCGAGGGTTTGGCTGGTGTCCATCGGGACGGAGGAAAGCCGAACGCGGCGCTAAAGCTCTACGAACGCGCAATTGCAGTTCTCGAACCGTCGGTTCCTGACGAAGATCCCGATCTCATTCGCATCCGCAGCGCCTACAACGCCTGCCGGGAGAGTGTCGGCGAGCCGTCCTGATCGACGAGCAGCTCGGCGGAAAATTTATCGACGACGACGAGACCCTCGGTCGGCCGGGAAGGCAGATGGGTGGGGCGATTCGCTGGATCCGTTGATCCCGGCAGTCCTGAAACTCCCCGACACGAACCCTAAAACGACTTGAGATTTGTAGGTTCAAAATTCTATAGTCGAGATCCGTCCATAATCAGGGAGATCTCATGCAACTTCGCAAACGGTTGATCCACCTACTTGCGCTGACCGTATTGGGCACGGGCGTCGCGTTAGGTACCCCCACCTTGAACGTCAGTCCGACCACCATCACCACGACCGAGGCCGGAACCGTTGAATTGGCCGTCGGCAGCGTGGTCGGGTCTCAGGTCTATCTCCGTCTCTACAACGACGCCAACGGTAACGGGGTCATCGACGCCCCGGCCGACAACATGATCTGGGCCGATGTGGTCGCCGACAACGTGGACGACTGGTCTCCCGGCATGTTCTCCGACACCAACATCGCCGTGGGGGCGGTCACGATCGATGCCCGTCTGTTCACGCCGCTGACCTTCCCCTACAGCGCGGGAAGTTTCATCTGGGAGGCCGAGGACACCAACGACTCGTCGACCCAGACCGCGACGTTTACCATCACCCAGGCGGCCCAGACCCAGTCGGTGGCCGGCCGGGCTCGGGACTCCGGCACGATGCTTGGCGTCCCCGGAGCTTTCGTCCTCTTACTACCGCTCTGCGAGGTCGGCGACGAGACCCATCGGGTCTACTCTGCCTTCGCCGACGAGAATGGCGACTATCTGGTTCAGGTTCCCGCCGCGGTTGCCTGTCGCGACCGTGTGGTCGTCGCTCTGCGACCGGGATACATGACGCCCTTCCTCGGGCAGCCCAATCCGTTCATGGACGGCACCAGTCAGCACGTCGCCCAGGATCCGACGATGACTCCCGGCGATTGGGTCGCGTCCGGCAAGATCGAATACTCGTCAGGACCCGCATCGGGCTCCGGTATTCCCGGGACGCTGGTCGCCGCCGATTTCAACGACGGTCTTCCGATGTTGTCGGTGGGCTTCACCGATGAGAATGGCGACTACAGCCTCTCCGTCATCGACGGTGAGTGGGCAGTTGAGTCTCCGGAGGACGGCATCGATACGCGAGGGGCCGTCTCCCTCGAGGACAGCACCAGCTTCATGGTCAGCGGCGGACCGGCGGCGATCAGCTTACTGACGCTGCCGGCGGCCAACAGTTTCTTCCAGGGGACGCTCTATGACGATATGGGTGTGCCGGTCCCCGGTCATCCGCTGTTCGCCGATCGGCAGTTTCCCTGCGATCCCGAGTGCTACAGCAGTCAGACCTACACCCGGGCCGACGGGACCTACACGCTGGGCGCCGTCGGTCCGACGGGACCTGCCACGTACGACTACAGCGTGGGCCTCGACGATCCGCTGACGGGCCTTGTCGGCCAGGTGCTGGAGTGCGAGACCATCAGCGATGGCGACACGCTGGGCGGCCGGGATATCGATCATCTGACTCCCACCCGTTTCATCACCGGAACGGTCGAAGATACCGCGGACAATCTGTTGACCGGTGCCTGCCTCTACGGCCGGGCGTTCGATACCTGTGTCAGCTACGTCAGCGCCGCCGTGACAACCTGCGACGGCAGTTACTCGTTGCCGGTGATCGACAATGATTGGTTCGTCGAGACAGAGACCGACGACTTCACCGCGTTCTACAAAGGGCTGTCACCGGAATCGGTTTCACGTTTCCTCACCGTCGCCGGCGCCGATGTGGACGACGTGAACTTCATCGTCGGGCCGTGGCGTTCGCTTCCGCGGATCACCGGATGGGATTCCGACGATACGACGGTGGGCTCTCACATCCTGTTGTTCGCCTACGGATTCTCCCTGGGTTCCGCCCCTCAGGTCTTCTTCGACGCCGTGCCGGCCACGGTGGTCGCCTACAGCACGACCCGTGGCGGTATCGTCGTCCAGGTTCCCGGCGGTCTGACACCCGGCACCTACGACGTCACGGTCGTCAACACCGACCTTGGCGAAACCAGTCCACCGGCTTGCATCGAAGTCGCGGCCGGAACCTTCACACCGGTCTGCACACTGAACGGCAAGACCACCGATATGGGTGGAAACCTTGCTGATGTGATCGTCGTGGCGGATAACGGCGGTTCGTTCATTCGCGGTGTGGTGACCGACGGCAACGGCGACTGGTCCATGTCGCTCGACGCCGCCGGCATCTACGAGGTCGATCTCCTGCCGCCTCCGGGATCCGGTGTGGTCGACGGCTACTACGATCTGACCTGCGGCGTGACGCAGAATCACTTCTTCGACGCAGGCTTCGAGATCTCGGGGCAGGTGATCAGCCAGAGCGGGGAGGGCGTCTCAGGTGCCGGCGTCGGCGCCGCCGACGGATTCGATTTCTACGATACGTTTACGATCACCGACGAAGATGGATTCTTCTCGCTGATTGTCTGGGCCGGAACCTACGACGTCGGCTTCGACGCTCCATCGGAAAGTCACTTCACCGGCGCCAACGGGGTTCAACTGACGGTCGGCGCTCCTGCACAGATGGGTCAGATCGTCATGGACCAAGGTTCCCTGTTCACGGGGCGCGTCGTGGATGGCGACGACAACGGAATCCTTGCGGAGGTGTCCGTCTTCCGTCAGGACAACATGATGCAGGTCGACGCTGTCGGCACCGAGAGTTGCGAAGGACGATTCAACTTTGCCCTTCCCGATGCCAGCTACGGTCTGGACATCCTGGATGTGACGGGTGTGGGTGTACAGGACGCCCGTGTGAGCTGGATCAATCTGAATGGCGATCAGTCGGCCGACTTCGACTTTGCGCTGTTTGACCCGTCATCGCTGGCGCCGGCGACCACCGCGCCGGAGATCACCTGGATCGATCCATCGCCTAGCCTCCAACAGGGACAGCCGGTCATCCTGAGCTCCGGCAACCTCGGTGGAGCCGTCGTCGATGTCCTGTTCAGTGACGGTGTCGGCGGATTCGTCAATGGCACCTCCACGGCCGTCGATGCGTCTCGTGGCCGGGTCGCGACCAAGGTCCCTGCCGGAACCGCCAGCGGACAGATGAAACTCCGAGTGGACGGCATGGACAGTCGGCTTGTTCCGTACACGTTGCTTCCGGGACTGTTCTCCGCCGGTGGACTGACCGTCGGCGGATCGGTCTCGGGCACCGGCACCGGCAACTCGTTTGTCATCGTCTCGTGGAAGGATCTCAGTGCCGACTGCGACGACGACGACGGCATCGTCGTCGATTACGGATTCGCCGACGGTGGCGGTAACTACGGTCCCCTCAGTCATCCCGGTGGCGAGATCGAGGTGGCGTTCCTACCGCCGGACGGCACGATACTGGTGTCTGCGTCGGAGTTCCGTTCCGGAGTTATCGGGAACATCACTGTCGACACAACGTTAGTCAACGGTCTGGCGGTCACCGCCAGGATTCTCGACGACGGAATGAACCCGGTGAAGGACGCTCGCTTGTACTACGAGGGCGATGGTCCCGGTAACTACGATGAGAAGCTCACCGACGCCAACGGCGACGTGACCCTGCACATGTCGGCAGGGGACTGGTTCTTCGGTGTGATCCCGCCGGCCCGCAGCCGCCTGCTGGAGGCGGAGTTCCAGCAAATGATCGCCGGACCGTTCAATTTCGGTGACCAGCAGATGACACGGGGCGTCCTGACCAGTTCGGCTATCCAGAAGGATTTCGACGGCAGCCCACTGGCGGGTGAGCCGGCAGAGGCCAACGGCATCTTCGATCCGTTCCCGTTTTATGCCGAGACCTTTTCCGGGCTCGATGGACGATTCCGTATGCCGGTCGAGGCGGGTGTGCTCTATCGCGCCCGGGTGGAGGTCACCGACGACACGTTGGCAGACCGTCGGTACGGCCGAACGTCCAACGTCGCATATGACGATATCGCGTACCCGGCGCTCAAGTCGGGACCCGCGGGGGCGATCGGCGGACTCGTTAGAGGCGCCGACACGATGACACCTCTGGAGGATATCTCCGTCGCGGCGTACTACGAAGATCCCATGAACCCGGGGAGCCCTTCGATCTTCACCAGTGGTTTCGCCTCGACCTGTGTCGACGGCACCTATCAGATCAAGGTCGACGAGGGTCCGCATCTTGTCGAGTTCAACGACTTCAACTCAGGCAACTATGTCTCCGAGTGGTACGACGACGAGGTGTGTGTCGATAACGCCGCAATCGTCGTCGTTACCGAGGGCAACACGACCACCGTCGATGCGGATGTTCAGTTGGCGGGAACGATCACCGGCATCGTCCGCGACAGCGGGGTTCCGATCGCAGGCGCGACGATCTGCGCGACGTCTGTGATGGTCGACGCGTGCTACCAGGCCTGCACACCGCCAACAGACGGCAGCGGGATGTACTCGCTATCCGTCCCGCCGGCGACGGACTACGTCGTTTCGGCCTTCGAGCCGATGCTTGGCACCCAGTGCTACAACGGTTTCGAGTCCTGCTCCGGCTCCAACCCGGTCTCCGTCACCGCAGGCATGACCACGCCGGACATCGACTTCAGCTTCGGTTGTAGCTTCGACGACGACGATATGGACGGTGTCGACGAATGCTCGGGTGACTGCGACGACTCCGATCCCGATAACTACCCCGGCAACACCGAGGTCTGCGACGGGCAGGACAACGACTGCGATCTGGACGTCGACGACGACGACGCGGGAGTGACCGGTCAACCCCTCTGGTACCAGGATCTTGACGCAGACGGCGCCGGTGATCCAGGGGTATCGCTCGCTGCATGTGCCATGCCGGTCGTGTACGTCTCCAGCAACGATGACTGCGATCCTGCGGACGGCACGATCTACCCCGGCGCACCGGAGGTAAACGACGGCATCGACAACAACTGTGACGGCGACGACGGCTTCGGATTGATCGACGAGATCAGCGGCATGGCCGGCTTCTTCAACCTGGGCGATCTCAATGAGTTCTCATGGCCGGCACAAAGCGGCGCTTCGATGTACAAGGTGGCTCGTTCCACCAGCGGCGACTTCATTGATCCCAGCGTGACGTTCACCACAGTGCAGAACTGGTGGAGCGATCCCACCTCGCCGGCGGTCGGTCAGGTTCTGTACTACGTCGTTCGCTCGATTGCCCCCAACGACGGCAGTTGGGGCAATGAGTCCTCCGGGACGGAACGTGATGTCAACGTGCTGCCCAACGGCGATCTGGAGGATTGGTCCGGAGCGTCCAACCTGTCGATCTGGGAGGAGGTGTCTGTCGGTGGCACGTTTGCCCAGGAGACCGATCCTGCTCATATCTCTCGTGGCGGCCGTGCCGCGCGTCTGACCCGAACCGGTGCCGGTGGCATCATCCTGTTCCAGCGGAACCTCCCGCTGACACCGGGACAGGACTACACTTTATCGTTCAAGGCGAAGTTCTCGGCCATCGAGGCCAACGCCGTCGAGGCGCGACTGGTGAACATCACCGCCGGTCAAGACCTGCAGTTGAACGGCACCTGGGCTCCCCCGGTGACGTTCCGCAACTTCGCGCTGGACACCAACTATCAGACGATCTCGATCCCGTTCACCGTCGATGCCGGTTTCGCGCCGACCGACGAGCTGCGGGTCATCCTTCGTCACAACAACGGCACCGCCATCGGCACGATGCTTTGGTTGGATGATGTTCGAATTGAGGAGTAATGAGATGCATCGAAGCAAACTGAAAAACGTGGCCTTGTCCCTGCTGGTGATCTTCGCGGTCGGCGCATCGGTCCAGGCAGCGGAGTACTACAACAAGTTTCCCAAGAACGACGAAAGACGCGGCGAGCCCGAGGAGGGGCACGCGTTGGTCTACGTCTTCCGCCCGGCGGTGGTCGCAGCAGCGGTAAAAACCTGGGCCTTCGTCGACGACGACCTGATCATGGTCTCCAAACCCAAAGCGTATTCTTTCGCACAGGTGCCCGCCGGCAAACGGTTGTTCTGGACAAAGTCCGAGAACACGTCAGCCCTGGAGATGGATGTCGTCGCAGGCGAGACCTACTACTTCAAGGTCGCGATCAAGGCGGGCTTCAACAAGGCCCGGGCAAAGATCGTCCAGGTCGACGCCGAAGAGGCGAAGAAGTTCTTCGACAAGTGTGGTTACGTCGAACCGTCAGACGAGGGTCTGGCCCGCGCCGTCGAGATCGCCGCCAACCGGAAAGATCGAGCGGTCAACAAGGCGGCGGAGCGCAAGAAAAAAAACTGATTCGACGTCGCCTGGTTACGGCATGCCCATCGTCTGTCGTTTGTAACCGGAGGGCGGTTCAAACGCGTCGGGGTCCATGTCACGCTCGGTGACGGATTCCAGGACGGTTTCGCTCTGCAACTCGCCGCCTTCGAAGGCTCGGGTGACCACGGGGAAACCGTTAAGCTCGTTCATGTGGGCAAAGACGTTGTCATCGGCGGGGCCGTCGGCCATGTTGGGCAACGCCTCCCTGAATTCGTTGAAGAACGAGGCCATGGTCTCGAACGTCTCGACCATCTCGTCGGCGCCCTTGACGTTGCTCCAGTTGGTGACCCACAGCTCCTGGGTCTTGGCGCCGTCGCGCCAGACTTCGTACTTCACACAGGGGTAGCCGTTCTTGGTCGCCTTCTCGCCGGTCTTCTTTAATTCGTTGGCCGGTTTCTTGGCCTTTGTCCCTACCCCCGGCATGTTTTTCTCCATCATCTGTTTCATCATCTCGCGCTGGTCTTCGGGCACATTCTTGAGGGCCTCTTCCATCTGGGCCATCGCCGCGTTCACCTGAGTCGAGATCTGTCCCATCGTCGCCTTGTCGATGACGTAGTAGCCCTGGGAGTCATGATCGATGACGACCATCTCTTTTCGGTCGCCGTCAAAGATGACGTCGCCCTGGGTGTTCGGCCCCGCCATGGCGACCCCCATCTTCAGCTTGTGGCCGAGAGCGGCCATCTCGATGCTCTCGGGTCCCGGGCTGCCGTCGTGGTTGGTGACCTTGACCTGGTAGACGACCGCAGAGAGGGCGGGGGAGATGGCGAGCGCGAGGAACAGCAGGCAGGCAAAGAGACGCTTCGGATTCATGGATGGACTCCTTGGATGAGAACGCGAAATCGGTTGTGGAATGGTATCAGGATCCGGGGGTTTTCGGCCGCGCTATACTTCGGGGGCTGCGGTCTATTAATGATAGTCGGGCCCATAGCTCAGTCGGTTAGAGCGGCGGACTCATAATCCGTTGGTCCCTGGTTCGAGTCCAGGTGGGCCCACCAAGTGCACCAAACGGGGACAGATCTATTTTTCGAACAAATAAATCTGTCCCGGTTGTCCTCAATCATGGTGTGCTGCTGCAGTCGCCACCACCGGCGGTGCCGATCTCGGCGTCGCGTTCTTCGGGCAATGCGGGACCCGGGACATTGTCGTAGGTGCCCGCCGGCAGCCCCCCATCATCACCACGGATCAAGTAGTAGTACGAACTCCCCGCCGGCGGATCGGTCCCGTTGATCATGCTCGTCCCCGAGTGATCGTCCCAGCCGCACACAGCGTCGCCCACGGAACCATTGAGACGCAGCGCAGACAGATCACCCCAGACGATGTCGTAACTCGTCGCCGAGGCCGCGGCGTCCCATTGCATCTCCTCTTTGTCCATGAAACGCAACCCTGAGATCGCCTCGCAGGGGTGCGGCGGCGGATCGACGGCCGATTCGATGGCCAGGTAGTTGACCATGATCTGGTCGGTGGTCGTGTTGCCTTGCGTGCGATCGGTGTCCCTCAGGCGGACATAGACCGTCCCGCTGAGCGTCGCCGGCAACGGAACCGTCGCGGAGAAATAGCCGTACGCGGTCGCCGTCGCGACCGTCGTGAAGTTCACGTTGTCGGTCGAGTACTGGAACTCGAAGTCGTCACCATCCGTGCTCGTGTAACGAAAGGCCTCGACACGGAACGTCACGGCCGGACCCGGCGCGACGTCGAAGTCCCAGCGATGGTCGAGCTGGCTGCGCTGACCCTGGACGACCTCGTAGAGCACCTCGTAGTTGCCGTCGATCGAAAACGTCCGCGTATAGTCCCCGCTGATCGAGCCCTGGACCGCGATATCGGACAGGGCCAGCGCCTTGACCGGGCACATCGAATCGACCTGGATGTAG
>JAOTYK010000055.1 GCA_029861955.1 Acidobacteriota bacterium | reverse complement strand
ACCGTGCCGCCACACGATGCCGGTTTACCCTGGGAATCTTGCGCGTGATGCAGTCACATGTCCGCCAGCGGACGATCGGCGACCGGACGTATCACGTAACACACAACATTCTTCGAGCCACGTTGCGACGATTCAACGGCGCAACGACCGACCTTCGAGGATCTTCTCGGTTTTGGCCAGCAGTTCGTCGACCTGGAACGGCTTGCCAATCACCGCCGCGACGCCGGCTTCGTCGGTTTCCTGCGACGTAACGCTGGAGCCCCAGCCCGTTATGAGCACCACGGGCAGGCTCGGTCGCATGTCGTGAACGTGTCGACAGACATCCCAGCCGGTCATGTCCGGCATCCCGACATCGGTGAATACCAGGTCGAACAGCTCGTCCTTCAGTGCCACGAGGGCCTCACGTCCCGAGAGCGCGGTGACCACCGTGTGGCCGCCGTCAGTGAGGATGTCCCTCAACAGCTCCAGGATCGGCTCCTCGTCATCGATGACGAGAATATGTCCGCCGCGCTCCATGTCGTTTTCCACCGCGTCGAGTCCCCTCTCGCGAATGTTGGTGGATGGCGGCCGAGAGTCAAGAAGAGGGCCCTGTGCTATCATTTCTAAGTCCGACTCAGGCGATTGGATCGCTCGCGTCACGACCTGCCCGGTGGAGACCGGTTGAGGGCGACGACGAAACCTTCGGACCCATAATCAGTGTCGCGCATGTTCACATGTTCACACGTTCAGATGTTGAGCCCGCCGAAACGGGATCCATGCCGACCACGGAGCCTACAACCGAATGTCAAAAGCCATGCTTGTCAACGTGACTCATGTGGAGGAGTCACGTGTCGCCGTCCTCGATGACGGCACACTCTCCACGTACGAGATCGAAACAACCAATCGAACGGCGCTAAAGGGCAACATCTACAACGCCGTTGTCGAGTCGGTCCACGCCTCTCTGGAAGCCGCGTTCGTGAAGATCGGCCCGAACCTCAAGGGCTTCCTTCCGCTGGACGGGATTAACTTCCGCCTCCTGCCCGCACGATCCGAAAACCGAAAGACGGGGAAGATCGGTCAACACGTTCACCCCGGTCAGAAGTTGATGGTTCAGGTCGTCCGAGAACCGTTTGCCGGTAAACCGCCCACCGTATCGACCTACTTCTCGTTGCCCGGCCGGTTTCTCGTGCTGATGCCGGGGGTGGACAATTCCGGCGTCTCTCGCAAGATCGAGGATGCGTCGCAACGCGATCGCCTCAAGGAGATCCTCTCGGACCTGAAGGTTCCGGAAGGGTTCGGCGTCATTGCGAGGACCGCGGGGCTCGGCCACACCAAGACCGAGCTTCAACGGGACATGCGCTACCTGCTGCGACTCTGGGAGTCGATCCAACGCTCGTCACGGGACTCCGATTTCCCTGGTCAGGTCTATCGTGAAGCGGACCTCGTCATCCGAACGCTCCGCGACCATCTCACCACCGACATCGGTGAGGTCTGGATCGATCAGGAGGAGACCTACAACCGAGCCGTGTCCTTCGCCCGCGACGTCATGCCAAAGCGGGCGAAGACGATTCGGCTTCATACCGGCGATCGGCCGCTGTTCAACAAGTTCAACCTGGAAGTCCAGATCGAGCGGATCTACAAGCGTCGAGTCCCCCTCCCCTCGGGCGGCGAGATCGTCATCGACGGGACGGAGGCCCTGACCGCCGTCGACGTCAACAGTGCGCGATCGAAACGACAGGGAGACATCGAAGACACGATCCTGCAGACCAATATGGAGGCGGCGGCAGAGATCGCCCGCCAGCTTCGCCTGCGTGATCTCGGCGGCCTGATCGTGATCGACTTCATCGACATGCAGCCGATGCGACATCGCAAGAGCGTCGAGAAGGCGATGAAGGACGCACTGAAGTCCGATCCGGCTCGCAGCGACGTGACAACGATCTCGAAGCTCGGACTGCTCGAGATCGCCCGTCAGCGTGTACGCGGCGCGAAGATGGCCGCCTCTTACGACACGTGTGACAAGTGTGACGGCCATGGCCTGATCAAGAACATCGAGTCGGCGGCGTTGGCCGCGCTCCGGAAGCTTCAGACGCGTTGTAGCCGAGGAGACGTCGAACAGGTGAAACTCTGGCTTCCGCCGGAAGTTGCCGAGTACCTTCTGAATCAGAAGCGGCCGGACATCGTCCGGATGGAAGAGACCCACGAGATGACGATCGAGATCATGGCCCGCGCCGACCTCCTCCGTCACGATCATGACACCGAGGTGGTCCAGCGAGAGACCCGACGCGAGACACCCAGGGAAAGCGTGAAGGAGCCCTCCAGGGAGACTCCGCAGGAGCCCACACGAGAGACGTCACGGGAAAAACCGGCGCCGCCGGCACGGAAGTCCACGCCCAAGGCCGACAAGCCGGTCGCTGAGTCCGAAGATTCGGACGAACCCGCGAAACCGCGACGTCGACGACGTCGTCGTCGCAAGCGTCCGACCGGGTCCGAGCCCGCAAACGAGGGCGAGCCGACACCGGTTGTCGCTTCCGACGAACCGACACCTCCGCGAAACGTCCGTTCTGACGAGTTGATGCCTGCGGCGGCGCCTGTGGCCACTAGCCCGAAGCGTCGGCGGGGCCGCGGCCGCGGCTAAGGGAAAGCAGCAGGACTGCCAGCAAGGGCACCACGGCCGCCCCACGAAAGACGAGCGGTAGTCCCCAGTGACTGGCCGCCCAACCGACGATGAGGCTACCCATTGAAAGGCCCAGGCCGAAGCTGACTCCACTGTAGAGCGCCTGGGCCTGGGTCCTCCGCGCGACGCCGAAACCGCGATCCACATGGTGGATCGCCGCGACGTGGAACACGGCGTACGTCGCTGCATGGAGGAGTTGTGCGGCGGCGAACTCCCACCAGTGGCTGGCGAATCCGATCCAGACCCACCGCGCAGCGGCGACCAGCAGTGCGAATCGCATCATCGACACCGTCCCGATCCGGTCGACCCAGCGATCGAGCCGGAAGAGGACAATGACCTCGGCGACGATCGCCAGCGCCCAGAGGATCCCGATATCCGACCCGTCGTAACCGGCCCGCGTGAGATGGAGCGAGTAGAAGCCGTAGTAGGCCGCATGACTGGCCTGCATCAGGGCGCAGACGAGGAAGAACAGACGTCGCTCTCTGGCAGCCCAGGGCTCGAAGCCGCGACGCTCCGAAGGCGGCGACGATGTGGGCCCTCCGGCCAGCATCAGCCGGGCCGTCCCGCCACAGAGAACGAGGCCGCCTGCGGCAACCCACAGGATCCCATCTCGCACGCCCGCGGCCCACAGCAGGCCGAACAAGATGGAAGTCGCGGCAAACGCCAACGATCCCCACAGGCGGACCGGGCCGTAGCGAAACGCGCCTCCGGCGGACCAGCGCAGGGCCGTCGCCTCCAGCAGGGGCAGGAGTGGCGCCCGGCAGAATCCGTAGATCGCCATCAACACGAACAGGACCGGAAGGGATCGCTCGAGCGGAAAGCAGAGCAGCGCCAACGTCGACAAGATCGCGGCGACGATCATCCACCGAGTTGTCGAACCGTGGCGGTCGGACCACTTCCCCCACGTCCACGGTGTCGCCATCTTCGCCAACGCGGGGAGCGCCAGTAACATCCCGATCGCCATCGTCCCGTACCCACGCCCGTCGATCCACAGCGCGAACGCGGGCATGACAATGCCGAGGTGACCGAAAATACCGACATACGCGAGGGACAGACCGACGTAGGGTCGGAGGGCAAACGGGTCTGGTTTTTCGTGACTTTCGGCCATCGATATGTGGGTGGCACCGGGACCGGGGGAGACGTACCCTCAGGGAGAACGCTGGGATAGTAGCCCAGACATGGACATCCGGGGGAGGATCTGTGGAAGTCGGTTCGCCATCGCATGAGTCTCCGGCACGTCAACGGTTCGTTGCACGTGTCCAGTCGACCGAAGAGGTTGACCTGATCGAGCTCGCGCTGACGATCGCCTCCGAGGAATACCCGATGCTGGACGAGACGCGTGAGGCTCGACGCGTCGGACTGATCGCGGCGGAGGGCTCGCGGCGAGTCCACAACGTCGATAATCCTTTTGAGAAACTCGACATCCTCCGACAGTTCTTTTTTCACGAGCTGGGCTTCTGTGGAAACCAGGACGACTACAACGATCCGCGAAACTGCTTCCTGAACGACGTCCTGGATCGACGCACCGGAATCCCGTTGACGCTTTCGCTCCTGTTCGGCGAGCTTGCCCTGGCCTCGGGATTCAAGGTTCGGGGGATCGGCCTGCCGGGTCACTTCATCCTCCGCCTCGAGGAGGGCGACCGGGTGATCCTGGTGGACCCCTTCCATCGTGGTGAGGTGGTGACCGAGGACGACTGCCGACAGCTGGTGGGACGCACCACCGGGCGCCCTTCGCTCTTCCGGAGGCGGCTGCTCCACGGCTCGGATAACCGGGCCGTCCTCTCCAGGCTCCTCCTCAATCTGAAGCATATGTACGTCGAACGAGAGGACTTTCCGCGAGCCCTGGGCTGTGTGGAGAGGCTCTTGATCCTCCACCCCGCCGACAGCACCGAGGTTCGAGATCGCGGATTCCTGCTGGCCCATCTTGGCCGCGAGGGGGCCGCCATCACGGATCTGGAGACCTACCTCTCATCCTCGCCCCACGCTCCGGATGCCGAATCGGTACGAGGCCGGGTCAGCTGGCTCCGGCGACGACTCTCCGAGACCAACTAGGAGCCTCAATCGAGGTTGGAAGCCTTTCCCGCGATGTCGCATAATGCCGTCGCCGGGACGACCCGCCACGCACCCCTATCCCTCGAACAGGACGGACTCGGATGACCACCGAAGCAACAACAACGAACGGAGGGACCCCTACTCGGCGTCTCGACCGTGCGGTGATCCGATTTGCGGGTGACTCCGGTGACGGCATGCAGCTGACGGGAAACCAGTTCACGGCGGCCACAGCGGCCGTCGGGAACGATCTGGCGACCCTGCCGGACTTCCCTGCCGAGATTCGGGCACCTGCCGGAACGTTGGCCGGCGTATCCGGATTTCAGATCCAATTTGCGTCGGAGGCGGTCTACACGCCCGGTGATGCGCCGGATGTCCTGGTCGCGATGAATCCCGCTGCGCTGCGGGCCAACGTCAAGGACCTTCCGAACAACGGGATCGTGATCGTTAACCTCGATGCCTTCAAGGAGACCGACCTCAAGAAGGCAGGCTATACGACGAACCCACTCGAGGATGGTTCGCTGGACGGCTATCGCGTTTTCCGTGTAGAGCTGACACGCCTGACCCGCGCTGCACTTGAAGACATCGGCCTTCCGACACAGAGCGTGGATCGCTGCAAGAATTTCTTCGCTCTCGGCATGACGTTCTATCTCTTCGGGCGACCTCTGGAAGTCAGCCTGGAATGGATCGAGAAGAAGTTTGCCAGCAAGCCTCAACTGGTCGAGGCCAATCAGAGAGCGTTGCGTGCAGGTCAAGCCTACTGCGAAGCGACCGAAGTCTTCGCCGAGAAGTACGAGATCCCCGCTGCCCCTCTCGAGCCGGGAACCTATCGCAACATCTCCGGCAATCAGGCGCTCGCCCTGGGACTCGTCGCCGCTTCACAGAAGAGTGGGCGACCTATCCTGCAGGGTAGCTACCCGATCACTCCGGCCTCCGACCTCTTGCACCTGCTGGCCAACTACAAGAACTTCGGAGTGGTGACCTTCCAGGCCGAGGATGAGATCGCGGCCGTCGGAGCTGCGATCGGCGGGTCGTTCGCCGGCTCGCTCGGAGTTACCAGCACCAGCGGTCCGGGCATGGCCCTCAAGAGCGAGTTTCTCT
Source organism: Acidobacteriota bacterium (assembly GCA_029861955.1). Classification (NCBI taxonomy): domain Bacteria; kingdom Pseudomonadati; phylum Acidobacteriota; species Acidobacteriota bacterium. The sequence continues at coordinate 6,798 of JAOTYK010000055.1, read as the reverse complement.
CTCTGGCCATCATGGCGGAGTTACCGCTGATCATGATCGACATCCAGCGGGCCGGCCCGTCGACCGGACTCCCGACCAAGACGGAACAGTCGGACCTGGCGCTGGCTCTTCATGGACGATTCGGCGAATCCCCCTGCATCGTCCTGGCCGCCAGCTCGCCGGCGGATTGCTTCGAGGTGGCGTACGAGGCGTGCCAGCTGTCGATCCGGCATATGACCCCCGTGATCGTGTTATCCGACGGCTTCGTCGCCAACGGGACCGAACCGTGGCGTCTGCCGGACGTCGACAATCTGCCGGAGATTCCCGTGAGTTTCCGCTCGGACCCGGAAGACTTCATGCCGTACGGGCGTGACCCGGAGACGCTCGCGCGCGAATGGGCCATCCCGGGGACTCCCGGGCTGGAGCATCGCATCGGCGGCCTCGAGAAGGACGAGAGCGGAAACGTCTCTTACGATTCCGACAATCACGAGAGGATGGTCCTGCTCCGTGCGGAGAAGGTCGCACGCGTCGCGGACAGCCTCCCCGACGCGGTCGTCGATGGTCCGGACGGGGGGGATGGGCTCCTCATCGTTGGCTGGGGCTCCACGTTCGGTGCCATCACCAGTGCGGTTCACCGTGTCCGTGCAGCCGGTCGAGAGGTCAGCCACGTCCATCTCCGTCACCTCAATCCGCTCCCCAAGAATCTCGGCGAGATCCTGAAGCGATATGACAAGGTCCTGGTTCCGGAGATCAATTGCGGTCAACTCGCCGACCTCCTCAAAGCTCGCTTCGTCTTCCCGGTCATCCCGTTCAATCATGTACGTGGACTGCCGTTCAAGGCCGGGGATCTCGAGGCCAGGGTCCTCGAGTTGATGGAAGGTTCGAAATGAACGAAGAGAAGACGGTCAAGCTCAAAAAGAAGGACTTCGCAACCGATCAGGACGTTCGCTGGTGTCCGGGATGCGGTGACTACGCGATCCTCAGTACCACACAACAGGCGTTTGCGGCTCTGGGTTTGCCACGACACCAACATGTCATCGTCTCGGGTATCGGCTGTGCCAGTCGCTTCCCGTACTACATGAGCACCTACGGGTTCCATACCATTCATGGTCGTGCGCCGGCCGTCGCAACGGGTATCAAGATCGCCAACCCGGAACTCTCGGTCTGGATTGTCAGCGGGGACGGCGACGCGTTCTCGATCGGTGGGAACCACATCATCCATTTGATGCGACGGAACCCGGACCTCAACGTCCTCCTCTTCGACAACCAGATCTACGGGTTGACGAAGGGTCAATACTCCCCGACATCCGAATTCGGCAAGCGGACGAAATCCTCCCCGTACGGATCGGTCGATCGACCGTTCAATCCCCTCTCCGTCGTGCTCGGTGCCGGGGCGACGTTCATCGCCCGGAGCATCGACGTCTACGCGCCCCATCTGAAGCAGGTGTTGCTCGATGCCCAGGCACACCGCGGGACCTCGTTCGTCCAGATCTATCAGAACTGCAACATCTTCAATGACGGTGCCTTCGCTGCGATGCGAGACAAGGGCACCAGAGACGATGTCCTTCTGGATCTGAAACATGGCGAACCGCTGATCTTCGGTAAGGACCGCGATCGCGGGATTCGATTGAACGGGGCGTTCCAACCCGAGGTCGTGAAACTCGGCAACGGGATCACCGAGGCGGACCTGATCGTCCACGACGAGCAGGGCCCGGTCGGCTATCTCGCCATGCTCGCCAGCCTGGAAGCACCTGAATTCCCGGTGCCGGTGGGGGTCCTCCGTCGGACCCAGGCCGCCACACTGGAAACCGCCATCAGGGACCAGGTTCGCCGCGTCACGGAAGACAAGGGGCCGGGAGATCTGAAGAGCATCCTCTACTCCGGCAACACCTGGACCGTCGGCGACTAGACCTCGGCATTCTCGGGTAATGGCGGCCCGGGAAGCTCGATCGATTTCGGCGCGGCAAGATCGAACCGTCGACGGCTGACCTCGAGCAACGTGTCCTGCTGACGCAGTTTCCGGTACCCGAACAGATGGAAGATCTGCAGCGGCAGGATTCGCGCGACCCGGGTGTCGACGATGTAACGATCCCGATCGACCCGACAACGTCGTACCCCCGGCAGGAGTCTCATGATGACGCCGAGTCGAAGGCGGCGCAGGACCGCCGAGATGGATAACCAGACTCGGCTCACCTCGCGGCAGATAAAGAACCCGTCGTCGCCCTGCCCCTGATAGAGCGGCAACAGCACCCGCCCCTCTTCGGGTGTCAGTACCGGACCCGAATCATCCGTTCCCAGACGCTGCCCATGGGCGACGGGGTCGAAGTTGCAGAAGCCCGGAAGCATCTTGAAATGGTCGCCGGAGTGGATGGCGTGACGATGACGCACCTCGACGACTTTGGGGATGCCACGGCTGTCGTCGGCCAGGAGCGTTTGAAAGCGGTGGAGATCGGCGATGGCATCACGCGACAACATTCCGACCTGGACCAGCGCCAACCACATCACGGCCTCATGCCGATCCACAGAGACCGGGTCATCGTGCTGCCCCGCCTCAACGCCCATCGTCACGAGACCACGGTTGTTCAGATACTCCAGGAGCGACCCGTCGACCTGCTCCTCCAGTCCCAGGATCAGGGGTAACGGTATGTTCGACGCGAAGCGTCGGTTCCTCAGCGTATCGCCGATCGTCAGGAACGGTTTGCCCGGCGCGGAGCTCGTGTGGAGGTCCAGGAAGAAGATCCCACTGTCCGCTTCGGCGACCCGCTCGCGAATCAGCGTCAGAAGTTCGTCCTGCTGTTTCGCCTCCGCGTCATCCGGACCCTCTCCGGCGAGGAGCGCGGCGATCTTCTCGGGAGTCCATTGGCGATTCAGGTCCCGCTCGATGAACCGCGTCGACTCGCCGAGTGCCGTCAGGTTGCCCGCGAAGACGCAGACCCGACCTGCCACGGAGATCCCCTCGTCCTGAAGTCGACTGAGGACCCGGCGGGACGCCTTGAGTCCCGACGGCTCGTTCCCATGCAGGGCGGCCGTGACGACCAGAATCGGTCCGTCACCGTCTCCGACCTCACCGATGATTCGGGGCGTCCTTGCCTGGGTGGCGACGCTTCCCGATAGCTCCTCCATCTCGCTCTTCTCTTCCTGCCTGATTTGATCGGGTTGTGTCTATTCCACGGTCGAGGCACGGGAACGCCGGGAATCCGGCGCATCTCCACGTCTAATGTCAGTCCGCAGGCAGCGGCCGGCAACCCACCCCGTCATCCTAGCAGCGAACCCCGTGAAATGTGGCCGGGGAAATGGCGCTCAACGCTCGATTAGTGTCCAGAATTCGGGGTCCGGGGTGAAGGTCAGGTGCTCGAAACGCCCCTCGGCGATATATCGCCCCGCGGCCCCCAGAAGCGACTCACCGCGGTCCGAAATCGCCGCGGGGAACGCCGCGCAGGCCATCAAGGAAGTCGTCGCGACGATCGGGTTGGGTGTCTCGACCCGCGTGGACTCGCCGGCCCCGGCTTGAAACAAGCGCCAGACCCCGCGAAGCGGCAGCAGTCCGGGGGCCACCGGTGTCTCGACGATCGGATGGTTGTCAAACGGAAGCGCGCAGGTCCACCAGGTCGCCCCGTCGCCGGACGGCAGGATCACCGCGAAGTCGTCCCCCAGACTTCTCGACGGTCGGGACAACGTCGTCACCGTGCTCTTGCCGGCACGGGACGGGCCGGCGAACACGAACGCCTGATCATCCCGGACGATCCCTGCGCCGTGGATCGCGAGTCCGCCGCGATCCATCGTGTGCCGGGCGACGACGAGCCTTGCGATGTTGTCGAGCATCTGTTCGATCGGCTCTCGCTCCGTACGAACGACGGCAACCTCGATATCGCCCTCTTCTTCGGCGTCCGGGAACCGGACCGCGTAGTGGTAGGAAACGACCAGAGCGCTGCCCCGATGCTCCACGCGCTCGAGCCGATAGATCTCACCCGGTGACGCGACCGGCAACCAGCCCGGCCCCTCCACGACGGTGACACGCACGACGGTGGAAGACGCTCTGAATTCGTCGTCGTCTGTGACCAGAAAGGGGCCCCAGCGGGCCTCGATGCGCCGTGTCGCATCCTCGTCCAGCCCGTCGAGATGGATATCCCCCAGCGCATAGCGGAGGGTGCGACGTTGGTCCCCTAGCGGCCGCCGTGGTCGCCGGAATCGGTCAAATAGTGCGGCGTTGGACATTGCCGCGGAGTCTAACAGGAACGGTGGGTTTTCCGGCTGCCATCGTGCGAGTTAGAATACCGGGTCTATTCGATCGATCGTCTCTCTCGGAGCCCGCGGTGTCCGCATCTCACCCGATCACACGCAAACGCCTGCTGCGTTACTTCATGGATGCCTGCAAGCCGCGAGAGGATTGGCTGGTCGGCATGGAGATCGAACGGCTTGGACGCCGCGAAGCCGATGGGTTGCCGCTGCCCTACGAGAATGGCGACGCCTCGGTTCGTCGTGTGATCGACGCCCTCATGGAGCATCGCGGTGGAAGCCGTGTGCTCGAGGGCGCGCTCCCGATCGGCGTCGACGCGGACTGGGGCACCATTTCGCTGGAGCCTGGCGGGCAGGTCGAGTGGTCGTCGCGACCGGCGGAGGATCTCGAGAAACTGGGCGAACAACTCGATCTGCATCTCGATGCCATGCATCGCGTAGGAGAGCAGCTGGGTGTCCGTTGGCTCCAGACCGCGATCGATCCGGAACTCCCTCTCGATCAGATGCCGTGGATGCCCAAGTCGCGATACCACATCATGCGACCCTACCTGGGAGAACGCGGCCGACTGGCCCATCTGATGATGACGCAATCGGCCAGCATCCAATGCGCGTACGATTTCGCGGACCCGGAAGATTTCCGACGCAAGTTTCGCTGTGGGGCTCTACTCGCTCCCATCGCGACCGCCCTGTTCGCCAATTCGTCGCTCTACGAGGGTCGCGAGACCGGCTACCAGTCGTACCGGCAGCGCGTGTGGCAGGAGACCGACCCCGACCGCTGCGGCCTCCCGGATGTCGTGTTCGATGAGGGGTTCGGTCTCGAGAGCTGGCTCGACTACGTGCTGGCGACCCCGGCCATCTTCCTTCATCGAGCTCGCGGCACCGTTCCGGCCGGGGGTGTTCCGTTTCGCGAACTCATGGTTCTTTCAGGCTGCGATGCGATCCGAGACGAGGACTGGGAGACACACATTTCGACGATCTTCACCGACGTCCGCTCCTACACCTACATAGAAGTGAGGAGCGCCGACGGCCTTCCGGACGCTCTGGCGTTCTCCGTGCCGTCATTGTGGACCGGACTGCTCTATGACGAGTCGGCCCTGGACGCCGCCCTCGCCATCGGCGAGGCGTGGGACAGCGGGCCGCGCTGGCGCGAGACGATGGAGTGCTTCGCCCGTGACGGCATCCATGGCTCGATCGGTGGACGAGAGAATCGCGACCTGATTCTGGAGACCCTGAGAATCGCCGCCGACGGACTGACCCGCGCCGGCTGCGTGGGTGACGGGACGCGAGCCGGCGATGCGCTGGCCGCCATCGCCGACCATCACGGTCTGAAGCTCTAGGCTGCTAGAATCGTTCCGGCCGGAGAATCGACCCGGCAACACATTTCGAATTGGAGTCCGACGATGAGTTCTGTGGCGAAGCACGTCAAATCCCTACGTACCCGACACCTCGCGGAACTGGAGGAGTTGCTGTCCATTCCGTCAGTGAGCACCGACCCCGAACGGCGCGGCGACGTGCGGCGTGCCGCTTCCTGGCTCAAGAAGCGATTGCGTACAGCCGGGTGCAAGACCGTCGAGGTGCACGACACGCCGGGGCACCCCATCGTCTACGGAGAGTGGACCGGCGCCGGGAATGCGCCGACGATTCTCGTCTATGGCCACTATGACGTCCAGCCGGTCGACCCGATCGAGCTCTGGGACACGCCGCCGTTCGAACCGACCATCCGATCGGGAAAGATCTTCGCGCGTGGATCATCGGACGACAAGGGACAGGTCATCACCCATGTCAATGCGCTGGAGGCCCACCTGGCCAACGGCGGCTGTCCGGTCAACATCAAGTACTTGATCGAAGGCGAGGAGGAGATCGGCTCTCCCAACCTGATCCCGTTCATCAAGAAGCACCGCGCGAAATTGAAGTGCGATGCGGTCGTCGTCTCGGACACGGCGATGTTCTCGAAGACGGTCCCGTCCATCTGCTATGGATTGCGCGGACTCGCCTACCTCGAGATCAACGCCCGCGGTACGACACGGGATCTGCACTCGGGCACGTTCGGTGGCGCCGTCGTCAATCCGGCCAATGCACTGGTCGAGATGCTGGCGTCCTTGAAGAACTCCCGTGGTCGGATCACGATCCCGGGGTTCTACGATGGTGTCGGCAAGCTCAGTCGCGCCGAGCGCAACGCATGGAAGAAACTCCCCCACTCCGACACGACGTTCCGTCGCTCGATCGGCGCTCCGGAACTTTACGGCGAGGCGGGCTACACCACCCTTGAACGGATCTGGGGTCGCCCCAGCCTGGACATCAACGGAATCTGGAGTGGATTCACGGGAGAAGGTGCCAAGACCGTCATCCCGGCAGAGGCCAACGCCAAGATCTCCATGCGACTCGTTCCGGGTCAGTCGCCGACGAAGATTGCACGCCTCGTCGCACGTCATCTGAAATCGATCGCACCGAAATCGGTCAAGCTCCAGGTTCGCAACCTCCACGGCGGTGAGTCCTGGTTGGCGGCGACCGATCACCCGGCCCTGGCGGCGGCAGGGGTCGCCATGAAACGCGCGTTCGGGAAGAAGTCTGTCTTCGTGCGGG
>JAOTYK010000054.1 GCA_029861955.1 Acidobacteriota bacterium | reverse complement strand
GACCTCCGCGGCGGCGACGACATCCCCCGCTCCGACACCGGTGGCGGCAACGGCCAGTCCGGGGCCGAGCACCCGAAGCCATCCGCGGAGGTCCCGCTCAGGCATCCTGCGACGGTTTTACGAGACGGATGTTCCAGCAGAGCAACAGGACGGCTAACCCGAGAATCCACGCGCCGAACCACTGATGTGCGGTAGCGAACAGCATCCATCCGCTCACGGAGCCATCGGGCGCTGTCGCCATTCGCGTCGCCACGAACGCTGCGATCCCCAGGACCAGCTGGAGCGGGATGGAAATGGCAAGCAGCACCCCGAGTCGACCCATTCGACCGCCGGTCTCGCTCCGTCCCCAGCTTCGCATCCCGACGTGGATCGCCAGTGGCGTGACCAGGGCGATTCCGGTGGCCATATGGATCATCAGGAGTTGATCGAAGTGCCGTTGGACGGCCCCGAGCACCAGTTGCAGGACGACAGCGGCGATGAGCATGATCCCCAACCGCCGATCTCCACGGGCAGACGGGAGGGCGACCGGCGTGACCGACGACCTCCACAGCGGTGAGGTAAAGGCCGTCAACGCCACGAGGACGGAAAAGAACAGTTGGGCCAAGACGCCGTGGACCGTCGCCAACATGAGACTTGGCGAGGTCATCGACGGGTCGTCACTCAGCGTGAACTTCCCCGTGACCCGGAGGCCGCCCAGGATGCCCTGCACGGTCACAAGGACAAGCGCAGCCAACGCGAAGCGACGGACCCGCTTGCGATCATCCACGCACCACAGGAAGACCGTCAGCACAAGTGTCGTCAGTCCCACGAGCGCACCGAGAAGACGGTGCGCATGTTCGTAGAAGACCGGTCCCGTCATCTTCGAGAACGGATAGAGGAACATGTTGTACTGGAACGAATTTGGCCAATCGACGACCGCCAGCCCCGCCTCTTCCGATGTCACGATGCCACCGGCGGCCAGCAAGACCATCGTTGCGATGACCGCGACCCACGCCAGGGCCGACGACCAGGAACGCACGGGTCCCGCTGCACGAGGAAGGAGGGTACCCACGGCATAGCCAAGACCGGCCAACACGCCCGTGATCAGGATCGAGCCGGGGATCCAGATCGCCGGAGACGGGGCGCCACTTCCCTGAGCGTCGACGACGAAGCTACCCAGCACCAGCAGATTGATCGCGCCGGCGGTGAAGCCCGCGAGCGACGCCGACATCCCACCGACATTTGGGTAGCGACGTAACCAGAGGCCACCGATCACCGGACACAACACCAATCCGACGAGGAGTGGAGGTGCAGGAAGCAGGATGGTGGGCAGGCGACCGAAGTAACCCAGTCCCCACATCGCGACGGCGATCCCAAACCCGCCGACGAGGGCCGGCCCCCAACGATCGGCCCGACGTTGTCGCGGGTCAGGAAGCGTGTGTGTCATCGGGGGCATTCTAGCTGCACGACCGGGGCATTTCCGGTATCTTCTTTCGAATGTTCGGTACCCAGGAAATAAGGGCGGGACGACTCGTCGCCATCGGCGCGATAGTCCTGGCTGCGTGCGTTCAGGCGGCCCCTGCCCAGCAGGCGCCCCAGCTTTCCGATGTCGAGTTGGATGCGAAGAAACAGCTGGTCATCTGGGACGCGGAGCACGTCGCGTTCAAGATCGAGAAACACTTCGGCGTCGGGCTATTTGACGCCCTGGCCGACGACTCTAAGCCCGTCACCGCTCTGGCCCGCCCGGGATTCAAGGGACACCTATTGTCCGGTGACTCCACGGAGAAACGCGTCTCACAGATCTCCTCCAGGTCGCGTTCGGTCGACGAGGGTGCGAAACCGAAGGAAGCGAACGCCGCTGCGGTCTTTGGCCACATGACCGAGCTGTACAAACGTCTCGGCTTCGTGGATCGATACCGACTCCGCGTGCTGAAGCTCCGTCAGATCGGAGACGCGCCCCAACGCTGGGACGCGGCCCTGCTGTTCTCCGTTGCCGGCCGGGATGCCGCGGGTCGCCCGATCGAGATCGACGTTCACTATGCGGCCGAGTTCCGGGTCGAGACACCGGAGGAGATCACGACAACCGCGGCGGTCCTCTCGAAATTGTCGGTGACGGCAGAGACGATTCGCCAGGGCGATCGGATGCTGTTCGAGGAGGTCACCGCACGTCGCGGTCTCTCGCGGTTAGGACTGATCGACAACTGGAAGCTGCCATCGGAAAAGGTGCGAGAGTTCCGCTTTCAGATCGCCGTCGAGGATTTCAACGGCGACGGCTGGCTGGACATTGCCGTCGGCTCGCTGGACGGCACGCCCTATCTTCTGCGCTCGCAGGACGGCAAGAAGTTCGAGAACGTCGCGACGCAGCTTGGATTGAAGAAGGGGCTACGCGCACCCAGGCCGATCCTGAAGCACACCCTCGCCGGCTGGATCGACTACGACAACGATGCCGATCCCGATCTGCTGCTGGGCAGTCGTCTCTACCGCAATGATGACGGCAAACGGTTCGTGGATGTGACCGCGACGTCGGGACTTCGGATCTCCCGCGTTCCGCTGGGCACGGTGGTCTTCGACTACGACCTGGATGGGTTGCTGGACATCTATATCGTGTACCTGAAGGACGACATGCGTCGCTCCCGCATGCCAAACCGACCGTGGGTCGGCGACGTCGAGTCCGGCGGTCAGAACGCCCTCTGGCGCAACCTCGGCGATGGCCGCTTCAAGGATGTGACGCGAGAGACCCATGCCGGTGGCGGCCCCCAACAGTCGTTTGCGGCTGCCGCGCTTTTCTTTAATGACGATATCTACCCCGACCTCTACATCGCCAACGACTTCGGCACCAACGTCCTGCTGATCGGCAGCGCCGACGGGACGTTCCGCGATGCCACCGGCGAGACAGGAATCGGCGACTACTCGACCAGCATGGGAGTCTTCGCCGGCCACCTGAATCACGACGACAAGCCCGAGATCTACGTGGCAAACATGTACTCCAAGATGGGGCGACGGATCATCTCGTTTGTCGGACCCGACGACTACCCGGAAGGGGTCTACCCACAGATTCGCGGATCGTGCGCGGGCAACCGTCTCTATGCGGTCCAGAGCGACGGCAGCTTCGCCGAACGAGGCGACGATGCCGGTGTCAGTCATGTCGGCTGGGCCTACGCCCCGACGATGGTCGACGTCGATGGAGACGGTCTCAACGATCTCTACGCCACGACGGGATTCATGAGCGCCGATCGCGATGAACCCGACGGCTGAACCTGCCTTTGGAGGGCCGTCGTGACACGGCCCCTGGATCGGAACGCGAGACTGCCGCAACTTCGTGAGATGGACGAGGAGGCCGGCGAGTTCTGGGTCGAGAATCCGTTCACGATGCCGAAGGAAGGCCTGAACATCAGCGCCTACGAGCGCAATCGCCTTTTCCTCAACACCGACGGTAGCGACTTCGTCGACGCGTCGTTCGCCAGTCGGGCGGACATCGACTCGGACTCCCGCGCAGTGATCGGCGCGGACTTCAGCGGGGACGGCGCGCCGGACCTGCTGGTTTCGTCGGTCGGTGGCGGGCCGCTGCGGCTGTTCGAAAATCGCTTCCCGTCACGGGCCCGGGCACAGATCGAACTGGTGGGAACCAAGAGCAACCGCATGGCGATCGGTGCCCGCCTGACCTTCGAGGTCGGTGGACAGCGGATCGTCCGGGATCGGTTCCCGCACAACCCCGGCATGGGACAGGGGCCGGTCGAGACCGTGGTCGGCCTCGGCGATGTCGGGAAGATCGACACGTTGACCGTCCGTTGGCCCAATGGCGAAACGCAGCACTTCAAGGACGTCCCCGTGGGGCCGCAGGTGACGATCGTCGAGGGCGAGGCCGGATTCAAGACGGCGCAGTGAAACCTTTGACGCTCTGGATCGTCTACCATTCAGGATCGTGACCCATTGAACGGAGTGGCCCGTTGAGCAAGAGAAACTGGTTCGCCCTGGCGCTGATCGTCGTTTCATTTGGACTGCTCTACCCCGGCCTGACCGACGACCTGATCACCATCAGCGTCTCGTTCGGCGGTCTGCAGCTGATGAACGAGACCCGTAGCATCCTGGGGACCGTCCGATCGCTCCACGAGTCCGGCAACGACATCGTCGCCGGCATGATCTTCTTTTTCGGCGTGATGGTGCCCTTCATCAAGGCCGGGATCTTGTTCATCGTTCTGGCGATGCGTCAGAGTCGGATGCGTTACCGACTGTTCGGATTCGTCAAGGCGATCAGCAAGTGGGCGATGTCCGACGTCTTCACCGTCGGGGTGTTGGTCGCATTCCTGTCGGCCAAGGCCACCGAGGCGATGGATGCGAAGATCGAACGGGGCTTCTACTTCTTCGCCGCCTACTGCGTGCTCTCGATCTTGGCGCTGCAGTTCATGAAACTGCCGCCGGATCCGGACTCCGAAGCCCCGTCCAACTAGGACGGCGAGAGCAGAGGGTGGTCCATCGACCACGGTGCGGTGGCGGGCTGACCACTGCGATAGCGCTGGAGGTTGGCTTCCAGTTCCGGAAGCAACCCATCGAGCCCACCGGCCCTCACCTGGGTGATCACCTGCTGTTGTAACGCCGCCGCCTCCTGGAACCGACCGATGCTGGCGGCCACCATTGCCAGGGTCGTGGCGTACTCGACGTGCAGCTGCTCGACCAGCAGCTTCTGCGCGAGAGCCATCGCCTGTCTCGGATCCCTGACCGCAGGATCCGACGCACCGGCAAGAACTCTGGCCAACGCATTACAGATCTCGAGGTTGTCCGGAATCGCCTCGTAGGCCTCCTCAAGTCGACCCCTCGCCTCCGCATCCCGCTGAAGTCGGATCAGCGTATAGGCTTCCGCCAGACGTGCGGCCGCTCGACCGGGGTCTCCCTCGATCACCACACGATAGTGCGGGACTGCAGCCGCATGCTGGCCGGTGCGACGCAGCGCGTTTGCCAGGTTGAAGTGGGCATCGAACATCTCCGGACGTTCCGAGACGACAATCCGGTGGTGCTCGATGGCGGCGTTGTCGTCCCCCAGCTGCGCCAACAGCGTTCCCAGATTGTAGTTCGCGATGGGATCCCTGGGTGAAATCTCGATCGCCTTCTCGAAGGCCTTTCTCGCGCCTTCGATATCTCCGGTCTCGATCAACGTGCGGCCGAGATTGTTGTGGGGCAGCGGATCTTCGGGGGTCACTTCGACCGCGGCCTCGAACTCCGCCTTGGCGTCCTCGACTCGACCTTCCTTGAACAACAGCGTGCCGCGCAACCCGTGAACGCGGGTACCTTCTGTCAGTTGCTGCAACGCCCCGCGCCTGGGGTCCGGAGGCTGAGGGACGACATCGCCTCGCGCCTCCAGGTGTTCGTTGGCCCGTTCGACATCGCCCTGGCCACGATAGGCCAGCGCCAGCGGGTAGTGGATCGCATTCGCGTCGGGAGCGAGGGCGAGTCCATCCAGCAGGTACCCGATCGCCAGTTCGTTATCTTCACGGGCCAGCGCAACTCGACCCAACCCGAATAGGGCCGCCGCGGAATCGGACTGCAGTTCGAGGACTCGACGAAATCCACTCTCCGCATTGTCGTATTCGTTGTCCGTCAGTGACATCTCGGCGTTCCAGACGATCGACGGGAGGTCGGCGGGTTCCTGTTCCAGGACGCGGTCGAAGTGTTGGCGAGCTTCGTCGTGCTCCCCTGCCCGGCGCGCCAGCAATCCCAGGTAATAGTGCCAATCCGCTGCCGCCGAATCCATCTCGACAGCCCGCAGGTAAGACGCGCGGGCGGCCAGCGGAAAGTCATGGACCTGATAGACCATTCCAAGTTGCCCGTAACTGGCAGCCGAATCTTCGGTCTCGGCGTTTCGGCGAGCGAGGGTGATCCGCTCGGCGACATCGGCGTCCAGTCCGTCGAGCGAAGGATGATCGATACCGATCGACACGGCGGATTCGGTGGGTCCGGCCGGAGGCGTAGCCTCGGTCGGGGGATCGCTCTGGCCGGTGCAACCTGCCGTCAACGCCGTCACGAGCAAGAGCCCAAGAACGACTTTCACGCTCACGGTTCGCGACTCCCGGTCCCCTTCTTCAGTGTTACGTACTGCCTCGTACTCGGTGCGTCCCATCGCTCCTCAACCCCATCCGGCCACGTCACGCGGATCTCCCGCAGACGACTCCTGCCGTTCAGTCCCAATAGTACACGTGGGTCGCTGGAAGAGAGATAGCTGGCCGCCGAACGAACGGCTCGGTGGAGCGGAGGACCGTCGACCAGAACCGCCTCGACACGTGCACCCGTCGCGGTCCCGTCGGCGTCACCCTCAACCAATCGGAGGCCTAGCCACTCGGCGTCCTGCCCGACCCGGTTGACCCAGAGTTCGGCCGGCCCACTGTTGTTGCAGACCAGGATATCGGTGTCGCCGTCATTGTCGATGTCGCCGAACGCCGCTCCTCGACCGACGCGTGGCTCCGTCTCGTGAAGCTCTGCCTCCTCGAATCGGACACCGGCTAGATTTCGAAATAACTGATTCTTCTGGTCGTAGGGGTAAGGATCCTGACCGAGATCACGATCCGCGACGGCGCGAACCCCTCCGTTTGCAACAAAGAGATCAAGCCAGCCGTCGTTGTCAAAGTCGATCCAGCGGGCCCCGAATCCGGTTGCGTGTTTGGTAGGAGTTCCGATCTCGATCTCGTTGGACCTGTCCGCAAACCAACCGTTCCCGTCGTTGACATAGACCGTGTGGGTCTCATCCTCCAGGTGGGTCATCACGAGGTCGGGATCCCCGTCGCCGTCAAAGTCGGCCACGTCGACCCCCATGCTGGCCTCGGCCACACCGTCCTCGTTGAGGGCGCATCCAGCAATCAGCGCATCGTCCCGAAACGTGCCGTCACCCCGATTGACCCACATCCGGTTGGGTGTTCCATCGTTCGCCACGTAGAAGTCGACATGCCCATCGTTGTTGAGGTCTTCTGCGACAACGCCGAGCCCGGCGCCACTCTCCCGTCCGATCTGGCTCTGAGGAGTGCGATCCTCGAACGTCCCGTCGCCACGATTTCGGAACAGGCTGTCCGGCTGCGGTCTATAGCTTGAGGGGCCACAATAGTCGAGAGTGCTTCTGAAGTTGAAGCACTGCTTGTTGCCGGCGATAGTAAACGAGACATAGTTGATAACAAACAGGTCCGGCCAACCATCGCCGTCGTAATCCGCGAAGATGGCACTGGCACTCCAACGGGAATCATCGACGTGGGCCGTTACCGTCACGTCGGTAAAGCTGCCGTCCCCGTCGTTGCGCCAGAGGACGTTAGATCCGAAGTTGGTGACGTAGAGGTCGGGCCAACCGTCGAGATCGTAGTCGCCGACCGCCACTCCCATCCCGTAGCTGACTCCGGCAATGCCGGCCTCGTCGGTGACATCGGTGAACGTCAGTTGACCGGTCGGATGGAGTTCGTTGCGGAAGAGCCGATCCCCCGGCTCTACCGGCGGGGCGGTGGTCATCGGCCCGGCGGGATCATGGCTCGGAAACTCGACACCCTGGACCAAGAACACATCCAGATCACCGTCGCGGTCGTAGTCCACCAGAGCGCCGCCGGATCCCATGATCTCCGGAAAGTAGTAGGCGCCACTCATCCCGTTGTAGTGGGTAAATTGCAGGCCGGCAGCCTGCGCCTGCTGAGTGAAGGGTGAGGCGCCGGGAAATTGGGGTGAGCCGGTGGCGGCGGGTTCAGAATGCTTTCCGCAGCCGACGAGCGACAGGGAAACGAACAGTAGCAGGAGAAGGGCTGTGTGAAGGGCTCCTTGCCACCGACATTCCCGCCACCGGTCCACCCAAGTCAACTTCCCAGTGAAGTCGGCCCACAGTATACGGCGTTCTGCTAGATTTGTGGCAAGGATTTCCGAGAACCGCTTGCAATCGAAAAACATCAATGATTGTAGCGATTTTTGGGTGGATTGGGCGGGTGTTTGGGGGCTCCGCAGGGCCCGTGGCAACCGCCGACGCCACTGGCTAGACTGCCCCACCGGAGGATCCGTGGGCAACGAATTGACACGCTGGCAGCGCTGGCTCCACAACCCCCTGGTGTGGGCGGTGATCATGGGCTGCGCGATGATGACGCTCCTCCGTCCGATGATGCGCAACGTCCCCGATCCTCCCCCGGTCCTCGGACAACTTCCAGCCTACACCCTGACGACCCAGGACGGTCAGCCATTCGGCAGCGACGAGCTGGCCGGTCAGGTCTACGTCGCCGACTTCTTCTTTACACGATGTACGGCGATCTGTCCGTTCCTGACACAGGCAATGACAGAACTGGACAACCGCTACCAGCGGGAGGGTGTCGAGGGGATCCGGATCGTCAGCATCTCCGTCGATCCCGAGCACGACACGGTCCCGGTGTTGAAGGAGTACGCCGAGATGTGGGAGATCGATTCGAGCCGCTGGACCCTGCTGACCGGAAGCGATCCTGCGATTCGAGAGCTCGTGGTGGACGGCTTCATGACCGCCATGGATCGTCAGGCGGACGTCGAGGGGGAGCCGGTCGACATCGCCCACAGCGGCAAGTTTGTCATCGTCGATCAGCGTGGTGCGATCCGCGGCTACTACGATCACGACGAGGAGGGTCTCGACGAGATCTTCCATCGATCTCAGCATGTGCTTTATGAAAAGTGATCGTAGCCCCAAGACCGGCCTGCTGCTGGTCAACCTGGGGACTCCCGACAGCCCGGCCCCCGGGGATGTACGGCGTTACCTGCGAGAGTTCCTGTCGGACCCGCGGGTCCTTGACATGAATTCGTTTGGACGCTGGCTGCTGCTCAATCTGGTGATCCTGCCAAGACGCCCGCGAGAGTCCGGGAAGGCCTACGAGCAGATCTGGACCGAGGAGGGCTCTCCCCTCCTGATCCATACCGAGGCGTTGACCCGGAAGGTTCAGGCCCTGGCACCGGAAGATGTGCACGTCGACTTCGCCATGCGTTATGGGAACCCGTCCATCGCCGACGTGCTGGCGCGCTTTCGTGACCGAGGGATCGACAACCTCATCGTCTTCCCGCTCTACCCCCAGTACAGCTCCGCCGCCAACGGCTCGTCCCTGGAGCGGGTCTTTTCAGAAGCCGCGAAGCTGTGGAACGTCCCCGCGATCTCCGTCGTCCCCCACTTCTACGATCATCCGGCATTCCTGGATTCGGTGGCGCACGTTTCACGCCCCGGCCTGGATCTGGATCGGATGGAACGGGTCTACTTCAGTTTTCATGGACTTCCCGAGCGGCACTGCGTGAAGAGCGACGACACGGGTCGCCACTGCCTGAAGTCCGACAACTGCTGTGATCGGATCGTCGACGCCAACCGCAACTGCTATCGCGCCCAATGTTTCGCGACGGCCAGGGATCTCGGCGATCGACTCGACATTCCGGAAGAGAAACGGGTCATCTGCTTCCAGTCACGGCTGGGCCGCACGCCGTGGATCAAGCCCTACACCGACGTGATCCTCGAGCGCGACGCGAAGGCCGGGGTTCGTCATGCGGCGATCCTGTCGCCGGCGTTCGTCGCCGACTGTCTGGAGACCCTGGAGGAGCTGGGCATCCGGGCGTTGGAGTCCTGGCGTGAGGCCGGTGGCGAGACGCTGGCCCTGCTGCCCTGCGTGAACTCCGACGATTCATGGGCGAAAGCGGTCCTACAGATCGTCGCAGACCGATGAAACGCTCGGCCTTCCCGCTAGGGATCGTGCTGGCCGCCGTCGTGATCGTGCTTGTTGTCTACTTCGTGAGCGGGTCCGCGCCGACCGACGAGAGCCTCAGCCATCGCCCGCGACTCCACGCCATCCTCAACGGCACCTGCGCCTGTCTGCTGTTGCTGGGTCTGTTCTTCATCCGCCGACGCCGTATCGGCGCGCATCTGACGACCATGCTCCTTGCCACCGGGACGTCTGTTGCCTTCCTGGTCTCCTACCTGGACTACCACCGACACGCAGGTGCAACCCCGTTCCAGGGTGACGGCTGGTCCCGTCCGGTCTATTTCGGCATCCTGCTAAGCCACACGGTCCTGGCCGCGCTGGTCCCGCCGCTTGTCGCCTGTCTGATCTGGTTCGCCGCCCGCAAGCAATTCGACCGTCATCGCAAACTCGCGCGCTGGACCCTCCCGGTCTGGATCTATGTCTCGGTCACCGGCGTTCTGATTTACTACATGCTCTACATCGCGTTCGCGCCCAACTAATTCCCAGGAGTCGACCGATGGCTGATCGCAAGCGTGTCCTGGACTTCCGCAGCGGCGGCTGGGTCCTTTGGGTCGCTCTGGCGTTGTCGCTTGTCGTCTCCAGCTGGCGCGTGGTGCCGATGCTGCGCTCCGGCGATGGGGCCGTCGGCGATGGGCGCACGGTGGAGAGCTATGGGTTCGAGGTGGGAAGTTTCACCCTGGACCGATCGGTGCTGGTCGCCGGCGGCGTCCCGAAGGACGGCATTCCCGCGCTGGACAATCCGCCGACGATGGCGGTGGCGGAGATGGCCACGTTCAACGAAGAACATCGTGGCAGCTTCCTGGTCTCCGAAGATCGGGTGATCGTGGTGCAAGTCGGCGAAACGGTGCGTGGCTATCCGATTCGAATGATGAACTGGCACGAACTTGTCAACGACACGCTGGACGGTCGACCGATCCTGGTGACCTACCACCCGCTCTGTGACAGCGTCGTCGCCTATGACCGCACGGTGGCTGATCGTATCCTGCGGTTCGGGCATAGCGGGTTGCTATGGAACTCCAATGCGCTCTACTACGATCGCGAGGCTTCGGATGGCGCCCCGAGCCTGTGGAGTCAGCTACTGGGACGGGCCGTTTCCGGGCCCGCCGCGGAACGTGGGGACTCGCTGGCTGCGTTGCCGACGCTGCTGACGACCTACGCCGAGTTCGCGTCTGAGTTTCCCGAGGCGACGGTGCTGAGACCGGCGGAAGACAAGCTCAGGCGCTACCAGCGACGACCGTACGACAACTATCTCCGAACGGGAAAGCTGCGGTTCCCTGTGACTCCAGCGGCGGATCCCGATTGGCGGATACGCATGCAGCGGTTCGCGCGGATGGTGGGGCCTGGGGAAAGCGTGACAGTGGGACCTGCGGAGGACTTTCCCACAACCACCCTGCTGGGACGGACCGATATCGACGTTCGCTACGGGTTACAGTTCGCGATCGTGGGTGTGCTCGGGGAATCCGATTAGGTGACTGGACGGACCCGCGAGTCAACGCGTAACACTCTCATGCGACACCTGCTGCCCCTCTTGCTGATCTCCCTCACATTGTCCTGCGGCGGACCGACCGACGAGGATCGCATCCGCAATCTGATCGCCGACGGCGAGGCGGCCGCGGAAGCCGGCAACCTTCGCGCGCTCACGTCCCTACTCGACGAGAACTACTCGGACGCTGAGGGACGGGACAAGCGCGCGGTCGTGGGAATGCTGGCGCTCTACCTGCAACAAACGCCGGCACCCCACGTGGCGACCGGCATTCGCCGGATCGAAATAGACAGTGCGAATGAAGCCCGGGCCGTCGTCGTCGTCGCGGTCACCGACACCCTCTGGACCGACCCGCGAAACCTTCGCGAATTACGGGCCGACCTTCAGACGTTGAATCTGCGGCTGATCCGTCGCTCGGGACGGCCCTGGCGGATCGTCGCTGTCGAGGCAAAGCCTGCCGAGGTTTCTGATTTGATCGACCTGCTGCGTTGATCGTGTCATGGGATCTCGACTGTCACGGAAGTCTTGACGGAATTGGCAATGAAGCACCTCTTGTGTGCCGAGTTGTGCAGCTTCTCAAGAACCGCCCGATCCGGTTGCCTCTCGCCCGAGAACACCACTTCTGGCCGGAGCTTGACTGTGGTCATTGACATCTTGCCGTCGGCGTCCTTCTCAACTACCCCAACGGGATTGTCCACGTAGCGGTCGATGACGTAGCGCTGCTTCGCTGCGATCGCCATGAAGAACAGCATGTGACAACTCGACAGCGATGCGACGAACGCTTCTTCCGGGTCGACACCCACTTCTGTCGAGTACGGCAACGGCACGATATGCGGAGACGAGGATGCCTCGACCGTCTGCCCACCGTCGAAACTCCACTGGTGGGCTCGACTGTACTTGTTATCGATGTACGGCTCGTCTGCGCCGCGCTTCCATGAGACTCGTGCTACATACTCCGACATAGTGCCTCCGGGGATCGGTCCATTATGACCGATCCCCGCAGGATTATGGACAGGTTGCGGCAGCCCTTTCGATTGCGTCGCTATCGGCTCCCGGCGACCCATCGCCACAGGCATTGAGCGGCCGCGACAGGTAGAAGAAAACCGCACCGCTCGCCGGCACATTGGCGTCGACCGCCTGCGTATCCGACCCATCGTCGGACTCCACGCAGACCGGCAGCGTGACGAAGTCGTCCGCTGCGTCGGTGCGAAGAACGTCGTAGTTCACGCTGGTTCCACCCAGCATCGCCGGCGCGCTCCACTGCATCGTGGTCGGATCCACAAACAGGAGGTTCTGCGATTCGGACGGCAACGCATTCACGTCGAAGTTCCCGTCGTCACAATCGTCGCAGACCAGGACCGTGTCGGAATCGGCGTCGCCGTCGTCCGCCGTTCCGCTGCAGCTATTGTCGTTGCCGTCACAGATCTCGAGCGCGCCGGGGAAGCTGATCATGTCGGCGGGGTCACAATCGGCACCGCCGAGGATCGACGGCTGATCGCCCTGGGTGTCGCTCCAGATGGCGCAGGCCACGAAGAGATCCAGATCGCCGTCAAGCTCATTGGCCGGCACAATCGTATCGCAGTCGTTGTCGTTGCCGTCGCAGACCTCCGTCGCTCCCGGGAAACTAGTCCCGTCCGCGTTGTTGCAGTCGGCACCGCCGAGAATGGCAGGTTGGTCACCCTGGCTATCGGCCCAGGTCGAACACGCCACGTAGAGATCGGAATCGCTGTCGAGCTCGTCGGTCGGCACGATCGTGTCGCAGTTGTTGTCGTTGCCGTCGCACACTTCGGACGCGCCGGGGTAACTGGAGCTATCCGAGTTATTGCAGTCTGCGCCACCGAGGATCGCAGGCTGGTCGCCCTGAGAGTCGTTCCAACCGGAACAGCTGACGTAGAGATCCGAGTCGCCATCGAGCTCATCGGCCGGCACAGTGGTATCGCAGTTGTTGTCGTTGCCGTCACAAAGCTCAGCCGCACCTGGGTAACTCGCGATGTCGGTGTCGTCGCAGTCGGCACCGCCGAGGATCGTTCCCTGGTCGCCCTGCGTGTCACTCCACACCGAACACTCGACGTAGAGATCCGCATCGTTGTCGATCTCATCGAGCGGCACAGATGCATCACAGTTGTTGTCGTTGCCGTCACAAAGCTCAGCCGCACCTGGGTAGCTCACGATGTCGGTGTCGTCGCAGTCGGCACCACCGAGAATCGCGCCCTGGTCGCCCTGAGTGTCGCTCCACCCGGAGCATTCGACATAGAGATCCGCGTCGTTGTCGATCTCGTCGAGTGGCACAGATGCATCACAGTTGTTGTCGTTGCCGTCACACAGCTCAGCCGCACCTGGATAGCTGACGATGTCGGTGTCGTCGCAGTCGGCACCACCAAGAATCGCGCCCTGGTCGCCCTGGGTGTCGTTCCACCCGGAGCATTCGACATAGAGATCCGCGTCGTTGTCGATCTCATCGAGCGGCACAGATGCATCACAGTTGTTGTCATTGCCATCGCACAACTCAGCCGCACCTGGGTAGCTGACGACATCGGTGTCGTCGCAGTCGCCACCACCGAGAATTGCGCCCTGGTCGCCCTGGGTGTCGTTCCACCCGGAACACTCGACGTAAAGATCTGAGTCGTTGTCTATCTCGTCGAGCGGAATGGTCGCGTCGCAGTTGTTGTCATTGCCATCGCACAACTCGGCCGCACCTGGGAAACTGGCGCTGTCGCCATCGTCGCAGTCGGCACCACCGAGAATCGCGCCCTGGTCGCCCTGGGTGTCGTTCCACGCCATACATTCCACGTACAGATCCGAGTCGTTGTCGATCTCGTCGAGCGGAACGGATGCATCACAGTTGTTGTCATTCCCGTCACACAGCTCCGTCGCTCCCGGGAATGAGGTGGAGTCGGAGTCGTCGCAATCGGCACCACCGAGAATCGAGGGCTGATCGCCCTGCGTGTCATTCCAACCCGAGCATTCGGTATAGAGATCCGAGTCGAGATCCAGTTCATCACCCGGTATCGACGCGTCGCAGTTGTTATCGTTGCCGTCGCACTGCTCAGCCGCACCTGGGTAGCTGACGATGTCAGTGTCGTCGCAGTCGGCACCACCAAGAATCGCGGCCTGGTCACCCTGGGTGTCGTTCCACCCCGAGCACTCGACGTAGAGATCCGAGTCGTTGTCGATCTCATCAAGCGGAATCGAAGTATCACAGTC
>JAOTYK010000053.1 GCA_029861955.1 Acidobacteriota bacterium | reverse complement strand
ACCTTGCTGGTGTGTGGCGACGTACAGGTTCCCGGTCGGGTCCAGAGCCATGGCTCGGACGGACTGGGTCGGGAGTCCTGCGCCGACCGGATACCAGTTGGCGCCAAGATCCGTGCTCTTCCAGACACCTCGGTTATTGGCGCCGCAGGCATAAATCGTCGAACCGTCGAAGGTTAGATCGGTGGTCACGCCGAAGGGAAGCGCATTGGGAGCCGTGCCCATGGCCTGGACCCAGTTCATCCCGCCGTCGTCGCTTCGATACACTCCCGGGCCAGGGGTTGCTCCGAAGAGGGTGGTGTGGGGCGCCGTCGGATCGACAACGATGGTCCACGGGGGGTTATGGTCCGGCAGCCCCGAACCCGGGAACCAGTTCTGACCGCCGTCGTCGCTCCACCAAAGTGAGTCATAGTATTGAGTTCCCACGTAGACCCTGCCGCTGGGACTCACCGCTACGGCATAGAAGACGGTTAGGGAAATCTGATTCGGGGTGGTGATGAAAACACGCGACCAACTCGAGCCGCCGTCCACGCTCTTGAACAAACCGCCGACCGTGGCCGCGTAGACATTCTGTGGAGCGGAAGGGTCGATCGCAACGTCGCGCACGTGGCCAAGCTCGGGGCCGTTGCTGGTCCAGGCGCCCACTCCGGCCACGGCCGGAAAGAAGGCAAAGCAGGCGAATGTGATCCCTGCGAGACAAGACAGTAAGGACAGTTCGAATACTCTATGTGTTCGTTTGGACATGTCTCCCTCCTACTTACGACACCTGCTCGACCGGATTCTGACTGCGGTGGAATGCCTCTGACCCAATCATGCTCGATTGTCAGAAGTGGTCCTCTGGAAGTCCATGGAGCACGTGACTCGTTTTTCTAGGTCAAATGACTCAGATAGAGTGGGGTAAACTCCCAAGAGTTCCGACACGGATAGCCCGACTGCCCGTACAATTAAACCCATGCAGGTCTGCTCCTCGAGACGAGGAGGCGCAATGGGTCGAATCTTCGAATTCATCGCAAACACCGGCGACGGCGTGTTCGCGGTCGACCGTCGTCAATCGATCGTGTTGTGGAACGACCAGGCAACTCGAATCCTCGGTTACACCGCCGAGGAGACACTGGGCAAGAAGTGCTACGGCATCGTATGCGGACGCGACGCACAGGGCTGCGTCGTTTGCCGCCGGGGCTGTGACGCGATCACGGCCGCGGGTCAGCTCGAGCCGTCGCCGACGGCGGACATCGCGGCTCGCACGAAAGCAGGCAACGAGGTCTGGCTGAACCTCAGCACCGTCGTGGTTCCCTCACGGTGCGGGGAGTTGTCGGTTCTGGTTCACCTGTTTCGGGAGGTGACGCAGGAACACTCGATGCTCGACGTCGCTCGCGACCTGGCCAGCATGGTTTCGGAGGCGATCCCCGAGAAACGATTCGCGGGTGCTCGACGTGTCCCCCGTGGTACGGCCTGCCTCGAGTTAACCCGTCGAGAGCGCGAAGTCCTGATCCTCGTCGCCACGGGAATCTCCACCGACGCAATCGCCGACAAGTTGTGCATCAGCCCACGCACGGTTCGCAACCATGTCAACAACATCCTCGGCAAGCTCGGTGTCCACAGCCGGCTGGAAGCCGTGGCCTACTCGATCAAGAACGGGCTGGTGTGATGAAGTGTTAAAGGGGACAGATTTATTTAATTGGCGGCCAATTAAATAAATCTGTCCCCTTTAACGGTCCCCTTTAACGCCAGACCGGGTCCGCCTTCAACCAGTGCTCCGACAGCTCGCCGGGGATCGACAACAGGTACTCCACCTTCTCCGCCGCCAGCTCCGTCTCGCCGACCATCGCATACACCCGCGCCAACTCCTGCTCCCGGTACGCACCCCGCCAGGCCTCCTTCGAGATCGGCAGCACATCCACCCCCTGCCTCGCCGCCGCAATCGCCTCGTCCTTACGCCCCAACCCGGCCAACGCGATCCCCTTCGCGCTGTACAACCGCTCATCCTCCGGACGTAACACGATCATCGCCTCAAGCTGCGCAAGCGCGCGACCATAAGCAGCCAACGCCTCGGCCTCGCGCCCGGTCAGCGCGTACAGCTCGCCGCGCATCGAGTCGGTCGGCATGTAGAGGAACTGGTTATCAATAAGGACCTCGCCCGTCTCCATCGCCAGCAACCGCTGGACCTCGTCGTAGTTGCCGGCGAACAGGTTCAACCGGATGCGCACCGCCCGTGTGCCGCCGAAGTTGGTGTCCGGCGACTCGATACCCAGGGCACCGTCGAGGGTCGCAAACGCCGCGTCGATGTCACCCTTCCACGAGAAGTGGATGATCGCCTTGGCGATGTAGGCGGTGCCGTCGTCGGGGGTCAGGTCGATGATGCGGTCGATCGCCTCCAGCGCCTCGGGGTACATGCGCATCGCAAGCGTCGTGTCCTGCATGCTCTTCCACACCCCGGGCGAGCGCGGGTCGATCTCGATCGAGCGCTGGAACCAGTCCAGCGCCTCGTCCCACTTGCCCTGCCGTCGCTTGACCGCACCGATGGCGCCCATCACGTCGACGTTGTCGGGCATGCCCGCCTCGGCGATGGCAAACGACTCTAACGCACCTTCATAGTCGAGAAAGCCGTGATAGCGGTACCAACCCTGGGCCAGGTGCGCCTGGGGCAGGTCCGGATCCAGACGCAACGCCGTCTCGACGGCCGCGCGGGCCAACTCGAGCCGCTCGAGAGAACGGTCGTGGAAGAACCAGTACAGGCCCTGATGCGCGATCCCCATCTCGGCGTACGCAAGCGCGAACTCGGGGTCCAACGCGACAGCTTTTTCAAACATCTGGATGCCGAAGCGCAGTTTGCTGTCGTCGAAACTGTCGTTGGCAAACTCGCGACCTCGCAGATAAAAGTCATAGGCGTCGACGTTGTCCGTCGGTCGCGTGTCCGTCGTACCGCCCAGCGCCAGGTTCAGCGCCTGCGCCACCTTGCCGGCGATGTCCGACTGCACCTCGAAGATGTCCGACATCTCGGCTTCGTAGATCTCGGTCCAGATCTGGCTGGCGTCGGAGACGCGGATCAGCTGTGGGGTGACGCGGACGCGACTACCGTCGCCGGTTCGCTGCCAGCGGACGGTGCCGTCGAGGACATACTCGATGCTCAGCTCGTCGCCGATCTGCTGCATCGTCTTGTCCGAGTCTTTGTATTGCGCGGCGCTGGTGCGGCCGATGATGCCCAGCTGATCGATCGACGCCAGCCGGGCGCTGATCTCCTCGGTGATGCCCTCGGCGAAGTACTCGTCCTCGGCGGGTCCCATGTTGTCGAACGGTAAGACGGCCATCATCTGTTTGGTCGCTTCCTGGACGACCGGTGATGGCGCAGGCTTGTCGTCGTCGAACAAGATCCAGAACCCCGCTACCACGGCGATGATGACGGGAATCGCGATGGATACCGAACGTCTGCGCACCGATGGGGCCGGTGTCGGGTTCTTCAACCCCTCATCGATGGCGGCGATGACGTCACCGATGTCGGCCAGGCGTTGGTCCCGGTCTTTCTCCAGACATCGAGTCAGGAGCGACCGCACCTGCCCCGGCGTGTCGGCAGGCAGCGCGTCGAGGTCGGGCTCTCGCTCGAGGATCCGCGCAATGCTGTCGCTGACGGTTTCGCCGGCGAAGGGGCGGCTGTCGGTCAGGCATTCGTAAAGCAGACAACCGAAGGACCAGATGTCCGTGCGACGGTCGGTCGGGAGTCCCCTGGCCTGTTCGGGACTCATGTAGGCGGCGGTGCCGAGGATCATGCCGAACTGGGTGCCGGCGGAGGTGACGGTGGGTGATAGGGAACTGTCGACCGGTGAGGTCGGTGCCTCGCCGGCGCGGGCGAGGCCGAAGTCCAGCACCTTTACTGTGGCGTTGGGGGACAGACTTGAAGTCTGTCCCCTCTGTCCCCCCGTCACCTTCACATTGGCAGGTTTCAGATCCCGATGGATGATGTCGGTGGCGTGGGCGGCTTGCAGTCCCTCGGCGACACCGCGGGCGATCTCCAGCGCACGCTTCACCGGCAACGGGCCGCTCTTCAAAAGCTCGTCCAGCCCCTGACCCGGCACCAACTCCAACACCAGGAAGTGGGTCTCGCCCACCGTCTCGAATCCGTAGATCGCCGCGACTGCAGGATGATTGACCGACGCCAGGATCTTGGCCTCGCGCTTGAAGCGCGACAACCGCTCGGGGTCTTGCGAGAACACCGCCGGCAGGATCTTGATCGCGACGTCGCGATCCAGCTTGGTGTCCAGCGCCTTCCACACCACACCCATCCCACCCTCGCCGATCTTCTCGGTCAGGCGGTAGTGCAGCAGGCTTTCACCGGGCTGAAACGCTCGATCCATCGGCAGAGTTTACCGTAATGGGGACAGATTTATTTTTCTCTGACAGAATGCTCGAATCCCTGTCATGCCCATACCGTTCAACAACAGCTACGCCCGTCTGCCCGATGCGTTTTTCGCTGCGGCCTCCCCCACTCCCGTCACCGCGCCGGCGATGATCGGGCTGAACCGGGAGCTGGCAACAACGCTGGGCATCGACGTCGCCGAGCTGGATTCGCCGGAGGGGCTCGCCTTCCTTGCGGGGAACAAGATCCCGGCCGGCGCCGAACCGCTGGCCATGGCCTACTCCGGTCATCAGTTCGGGGGTTTCTCGCCTCAGCTGGGCGACGGCCGGGCGATCCTGCTGGGAGAAGTTGTCGGCAGCGACGGCATCCGTCGCGACATCCAGCTGAAGGGCTCGGGACAGACACCGTTCTCCCGTCGCGGGGATGGACGGTCGGCGTTGGGTCCCGTCCTCCGCGAGTACATCGTCTCGGAAGCGATGGCGGCGCTGGGTGTGCCGACGACTCGTGCCCTGGCCGCCGTCACGACGGGAGACGACGTTGTTCGCGAGGGTCTGGTCCCCGGCGGGATCTTCACGCGAGTCGCCCGGTCCCACATCCGCATCGGGACGTTCGAATGGTTCGCGTCACGAAAGGACCCTGACAACCTGCGGGTCCTGGCCGACCATGTGATCGGGCGGCATTACCCCGACGCCACCACCGAGGATAATCCGTATCGTTTTTTGCTGGACGGCGTTATCGAGCGACAGGCGAAGCTCGTTGCCCACTGGATGCAGATCGGCTTCATCCACGGCGTGATGAACACCGACAACATGAGCGTCTCGGGCGAGACTCTGGACTACGGGCCCTGTGCGTTCCTCGACAACTACGATGCGGGAAAGGTATTCAGCTCGATCGATCATCAGGGACGTTACGCGTTCGGCAATCAGGGTCCCATCGCGTTCTGGAACCTGACCCGTCTTGCTGAGACGCTGCTTCCGCTGCTGGATGACGAGCAGGATGCGGCGGTCGCCATCGCAGAGACCGCGCTCAAGCGTTTCCCTGATCGGTACGACAGCTTTCTCAGGAAACGGCTGACCGCCAAGATCGGGATCGGCGACGGCGTCCCCATTAATAATGATGAGGACGACTGGAAGCTGATCGAGACGTTGTTGGCGGTGATGACCCAGGGCGAGGCCGACTTCACGCTTGTGTTCCGGCATCTGTCCGATGCGCTCGAGACCGGTAACGACGACGCGGTGGTGGCGTTGTTCAACACGCCCGACGGGATCGTCTCTTGGCTGGGCGATTGGCGGGCGCGGTTAGACGATGCCCACCGCGGCGCGGCACTGACCGTGATGCGCCGGGCAAACCCCGTCTTCATCCCCCGCAATCATCGCGTCGAGGAAGCGATCGTCGCCGGTAATCAAGGTGACTTCGAACCGTTCCATCGGCTCAATCGGGTGCTGGAGCAGCCCTTCGCGGTGCAACCCGAGTTCGAAGCGTACGAATCCCCGCCCGGCCCTGATGAGGTTGTGGAAGAGACGTTTTGTGGGACTTAGAAAAAGGGGACAGATTTATTTTTCTCTGACAGAATCGGGTCATGTCTTCCCACGACGACCCATCCGACAAGGCCCCAATCGATCCCATCGTCGAGAAGTTCCGACGGGACAAGGCAAGAGCGGAGGGATCCTATCGCGCCCGAGCGCTCAAGCTCTTTCCTCACGTCTGCGCCCACTGCGGTCGAGAGTTCGAAGGCTCGCGTCTGCGAGAGTTGACGGTCCATCACAAGGACGTCGACCCGACCAACAACCCGCCCGACGGTAGCAACTGGGAGTTGCTCTGTCTCTACTGCCATGACAACGAACATGGGCGTGACCGCGACGCGCTGGCGGGTGATGGTTCGGTAAAGAAGCGAGAGGCCGACGGCCTGCATCAGCCCTTCGCCGACCTACTGACGAAGAAGTAAAAGGGGACAGATTTATTTTCTAAAAATAAATCTGTCCCCTTTTTTTACGGAGCCGCGCAGGGAACCGACCGCTCCTGACCGACCGAATCGGCGCCCCAACTCCCACGCAGTGGCCTACCGGAGCGAACCAGATAGAACAGCGTCGTGCCGGGCGACGGCGCCGTGACGTCGAGGAACGAACTCTGACCGGCGATCACGAACGCCGTGCAACCGGTCGTGAACTCTACCGTCTCGGCCCGCGCCACGTCGTAGTGGGTCGCACCCTGCTGGGGCTGCCACGAGTAGAGATCCTTGTCGGCAGGGTCGTGGAATCCCGCGTTGCCGGAGATCTCGTCGATCAGGCCGTAGCCCCCGTCGCCGGGGCACTGCTGGTCCATCCCGTCGAGGATCTCGGGGGCTCCGGGATAGACAAGCGGGTCCGTGTCGTCGCAATCGCAGACCAGCCCCGCGCCGTCGGAGTCGTCATCCGTCTGTGCGGGGTTTGCATCCGTCGGACAGTTGTCCGCTGCGCCGCAAACCAGATCGGCATCGGGATCGTGGTTGGTCGGGTCGACCGGACAGAGATCGCAGACGTCGCCCAGACCATCGGCGTCGGTATCCCATTGGTTGGCATTGACGTCGTCTGGACAGTTGTCACAGTCGTTCCCCAGTCCGTCGGCGTCTCCATCGAGTCCCGGGCAGGGTCCCTGGAACAGATGGACCTCGTCGTTTGGCATCGAGACGAGCATGTCGCCGAAGCCGTCGCCGTTGACGTCGCCGGCGGCGTCGATCCTGTAGTCAACGCTGGGCAGTTCCGCCGTGCGGTAGGGAACCGTCTCCAGGCCGGCGGGCGATCCGAGGTACAGCCAGACGCGTCCAGGCGACAGGGTATCCGGATAGTGCAACGCGCCGACGAGCACGTCGTCGTATCCGTCGTCGTTCACGTCTCCGACGCCCCCGACCGTCGAGCCGAACTTCGCCTGCTCGGTGTCGGACTCAATAGACCATGCGGCGGTCGCGGCGAGTCCGGAAGCGGACCCCAGATAGAGCAGGGCGCGCCCTTCACCCGACTGACCGTCGGTGAAACTCTGATCCCCGACGATGATGTCGGCGTACCCGTCGTTGTTCACGTCACCGGCGGCGTCGATTCGTTGCAGGAAACCAAGGCCCGCAAAGTCGAGCAAGCGGGACGGCGTCGCTGCGAGGCCCATCACCGATCCGTGAAATAGACCGAGCGTGCTGTCGAACAATCGGATCAGCACATCATCGAACCCGTCGGCATCGACGTCGCCGACTCCCAGAACCTGTTCGCCGAGATGGACGTTGACCTGATTGCCTTCACGGGTCCAGTCGGGCGCGAGGGAAAGACCGGCGGCCGATCCGTGGAACACGAACGCCGCGCCCTCGCCGGCTTCGCCGTTCTGAAACCAGGAGGATCCTGCAATCAGGTCATCGAAGCCATCTCCGTTCACGTCCCCTGCGTTGCTGATGGACGGCCCGAAGCCTATCAAGGCGGGGCTGATCACCTCCCACTCCCAGTTCGCAACGGAAGATAGACCCGATGACGACCCCTGGTAGACCAAGATCTCGTGGGAGTCGATGTCGGATCCGGAGGAGAAGACCAGGTCGTCGAACCCATCGCCGTTGAAATCCCCCCCTGCGACGCCGACACCGTAGGACGCCAGGCCAGTCGGACCGTTGCGCGACCAGGCGGGAGTCGAGGCAGGAAAACTCGTGGCTCCTGAGTACACGCGTACCAGGCCCTGCTGCTCGCAGCATGGAGACCCGAACCAGTAGTTCGGCGCACCGATGGCGATCTCCGGAAGAGCGTCGCCGTCCGTGTCACCGATGCCGGCCACCGAGTAACCGTAATTCGTCGTGACCTTCCCGGCGTCGGAGGACCAGACCGGGACCATGGGGGCCGCTTCGAGGGTTCTCGACGTTTCTTCTGCGGAGACCAGCGAGGCGCCGAGCAATGCCAGAGTCATGAGAACGGATTTGCTCAGTTTCATTGAGCTGCCTTTCTCTGCGCGAATCTGACGGGATTATACGTCGATTCGTGACTAGTAGTGCGGCGGCTTCTCGTCGGCTGGGCCGATGGGCTCGGCGTTGGCGCTTTCCTTCACGTCTTTCAACAGCGACTCCAGGGTCTCGACCCGGGTCGAGAACTCACGAAGCACCCCATCCAGCTCTGCGATCAGCTTGTCCTGGTACGCGGCACGAACTTCCAGATCGACGATGCGTTTTTCGAGTGACATGCATTCATCGTATCAGTCGTGGCCGCAAAAAAAACAACTCCCGGCGGGTGCCCCTCAACGACCCGCCGGGAGTGTCCCTCTAGATGGGGCAGATGGGGACGGATTTATTTTTCGGCGAGAAAAATAAATCCGTCCCCTTATTCGCTAAAACCGGATCCGGACGCCTGCAGTCATGTCGACGGAGGAGTAATCAACGTCGCTCATGGTGCTGCCGGTGGCGACCGAACTGGTCAGGTCTGCCCCTTGTGCCTCGAAGAGACGGAAGTCGGTGCGGAAGTCCCAGCGGTCGTTGATCTTGACCGCGAGGCCCGCGACGATCTGGTAACCGATCACGCTGTCGTCGTCGTCCATGGCGTCGAGGCCCGGAACGGCGAAGTTGATGTAGTCAACATTGACGTTGCCAAGACCCGCACCGACGTACGGCGTGACACGAGTGCTGGTTTCAAAGTCGTAGAAGACGTTGGCGAAGATCGAGGTCGCTTTCGCCTCGCCGGACGAGCCGGCGATGGCGCCACCCATGTCCAGGTCGTGGGTGTCGACGTCGCCTTCACGGTTCATCAGCTCGCCCTCGACACGCCACGCGTTATCAAAGGTGTAACCGAAGCTCACGCCCATGTTCATGCCGCTATCGAAGTCGGTCTCGATCTCGCTGGTCCCCAGAACGCCGAAGGCCGTGTCGTCGGTCTTGCTGGGACCCACGAACACGTCCACGTAGTAGCCGCCTGCGCTGGCCGGCAGTGCCACTCCAAACACCAGGGCAATCATTGCGATTCTTGCAAACTGTTTCATGGTCATTCCTCTCGTATAAAGCCGTCCAACCCGAGGGCGGCTAGAGGGGCTTTCGCCGGACCGCAGGCCCTGGATTCACTTCGACGCAATTTTTCTTTTTTTGAATCCACCGGCTCGGTCCCGACGAATCCCCTATCGAGCCCGCGAATGGGACTCGACACCGAAAAACCAAACTGAGGAGTTAACGATGAGCAACACGAAACGGTCCTTGAATTACCTGGTCGCAAGCCTTCTGGTCCTGGCCCTGGGTTCCTTCGGCAGCGCGGCGCTGGCCGGCAGCTGCGGCACCGCGCATGACATTGTGGATACGGCCGCCGAGGCCGGGACCTTCAATACGTTGGTCGCGGCCGTGACCGCAGCCGGCCTGGTCGACGCCCTCAAGTCCGACGGCCCGTTCACGGTCTTCGCACCGTCCGATGAAGCGTTCGCCAAGTTGCCCAAAGGAACTGTCGAGTCCCTGCTTCTTCCCGAGAACAAGGACAAGCTGACCGCGATCCTGACCTACCACGTGGTGGCCGGCAAGGTCCTCAGCGCCGATGTGAAGCCGGGTCTCGTCGAGACCCTCGAAGGTGGCAGTGCCCGCCTCTCGATGCAGAAGGGCAACCTGATGATCGACGGCGCGACAATCGTCGCGGCGGATGTCAACGCAACCAACGGTGTGATCCATGTGATCGACTCCGTGATCATGCCGAACTAATTCGGGTGTTTTGCCCGTATCGGCTCCCGCTCCACTCGGCCCCCATCGAATGGAGCGGGAGCCATTTTGTTTCCAGAGGGTAAGTAGCATGGGCGAGAAAATGCAAAAACCGGTCATCGCTCTGGCCGGCGCTACGGGCTACGTCGGCAGCCGACTACTCGAAGCACTGGAGGCAGCGAACTACCCAGTGCGCTGCCTTGCGAGGCGCCCCACTTTCCTCTCCGATAGGGTCGGTAAGACAACGACAATCATCAAGGGTGACTGTCTGGACGCATCGACGCTTGGGCCGCTGTTGCGCGGTGTCGACTGTGCGTTCTATCTGGTTCACTCGATGGGATCCGAGAAGGATTTCGCGGAGCAGGATCGCCGCGCGGCGTTGAACTTCTCGCGGGCCGCTCGGGAAGCCGGCGTGAAACGGATCGTCTATCTCGGTGGTCTCGGTGATTCGTCCGAAGAGCTGTCACGCCATCTCAAGAGCCGCCACGAGACCGGCGACGTGCTTCGCTCGACAGGAATCCCCGTTATCGAGCTGCGGGCGTCGATCATTCTCGGTTCCGGGAGTCTCTCCTACGAGTTGATCCGAGCGCTCGTCGAACGACTCCCCGTCATGGTCTGCCCCAACTGGGTACGAATGAAGGCGCAGCCGATCCACATCGAGGATGTCGTCACGTACCTGATCGCGTCCATGAAGTTGCCCGAGTCGGATAATCGCGTATTCGAGATCGGCGGAGAGGACCAGGTCTCGTATGCCGATATCATGCGGGAGTATGCACGGCAGCGGGGCCTCCGCCGACTGATGATCCCCGTGCCATTGTTGACTCCGTACCTATCGAGTTTGTGGCTGGGACTGACGACGCCTGTCTACGCTCGGGTGGGTAGAAAGCTGGTGAAGAGTATTCGCAATGCCACGGTCGTGCGCAACGACGAGGCACTGCACGTTTTCGGCCGGCGCCCCGTCGGTATGGCGGAGGCCATCCGACGCGCGTTGAGGAACGAGGAGTCCCGCTTTAGCGCGACGCGGTGGTCCGATGCGGTCTCGGCAGGCGGCTCGCCACCCTCGTGGGGCGGCGCAAAATTCGGAACGCGTCTAGTCGACAAGCGCGAGGTTCAGCTAACAATCTCCGCGCGTGAGGCCTTCGACCCGATCCGGCGGATCGGCGGCGAAACCGGTTGGTACTACGCGAACGCCCTGTGGCGGATTCGCGGTTGGATCGACCTTCTCGTGGGCGGCGTTGGACTACGCCGCGGACGCCGGGACCCCGAGAAACTTATCGTCGGCGACGCTATAGATTTCTGGCGCGTCGAAGCCTACGAACCTAACCGCCGGTTACGCTTGGTCGCGGAAATGAAACTTCCGGGAAGAGCGTGGCTGGAATTTCAGGTCGAAGAAACCGCGGAAGGTTCGGTCATCCATCAAAGCGCGGTATTCGACCCGGTCGGTCTGGCGGGACAGGCCTACTGGTACGGCATCTACCCATTACACAGAAGAATCTTCGCCGGCATGTTGCGGGGCATCGCGAACGGCAAATGTAATCTCGCAGATGCCGGTGCTACAATCGGTTAGGTTTTCCGGCATTCTACGAATATCGGCGCCTTGGTCCAGGAGAGGGTCACCCATGCCAACAAACGATCAATTTGTCGCGCAATTGCTGGAGAAGAGTTCACCCGGGTATGCCGGACTATCAGCAGGTCTGCTGCTCCAACGTCTACCGGAAATCGAGAAGCGCTACGAGCCAGATGGTTTCTCGGCCTGGAAAGACCAACTGCTGCGTTGGCTGCTCGACCTATCGGGTGCGGTGGCCATACGCGAACCTAAGCTGTTCGAAGCGAGCATGGTATGGAGCCGTGACGCATTCATTTCGCGTCAATCTCCCGTCGACGATCTGCAGGCCGCACTTACGGCGCTTCGTGACATCCTCGCAGAAAGACTTCCCGAAGACTCGGCGGAGCTTGTGATCCCCACGGTAGATCAGGCGATCACAACGATCGCCAAGCCGGCGGTCATGCAGGCAAGTGGCACCGATTCCGAAGGGCCCGGAAACCTCGCTCTCTCTTATCTCGAAACAATCCTCGAAGGACGGCCTCGCGAAGCCATCGAGGGCGTGCTCAAGCAGGTCGATGACGGGATTTCCATCAGGGACGCCTATCTGACGGTGTTGATCCCGGCCCTGCGGGAGACCGGGCGCATGTGGCACGCAGGCGAACTGCTCATCGCGGAAGAGCACCTCATCACGACGACCTGTCGCCAGGCCATGACCTTGCTGTGCGAGCGGGGCCGAACGTCGGAAAAGAATGACAAGGCGATCTTGCTGGGGTGTGTCGCGGGCAACGTTCACGACATCGGCATTTTTGCCGTCGCCGATTTCTTCGAGATGGCGGGTTGGCGCGTGATCAATCTTGGACCCGATGTTCCGGCGGTCGAGATCGCACGCAGTGTTCAGCTATTCGATATCGATGTCGTATTGCTCTCGGCGGCACTGGACGCTCATCTGAGACCGATGCAAAGCACCATTTCGGAGATTCGCCGGTTCAATGAGCGAAACGTAAAGATTCTTGTAGGCGGAGCTCCCTTCGACAGAATCGCAGAACTATGGCGTAGCGTTGGCGCCGACGGCTACTCGGCCAGCGTCGACGATGCGGTGCCGCTGGCGTCGAAACTACTCCAGACTTGAGCGAATCGAATCCATCACTGCTGGCCCGAGTGGCCGCGGGAGATCACGCAGCTATCGACGCGTGCCTGAACCAATTCGGTAACCTCGTGTGGTCGCTGGCTCGACGATTCACGTCTAGCCATGTGGATGCCGAGGACGCCGTTCAGGAGATCTTCATCGAACTGTGGTCGAGCGCCTCTCGTTACGACAGCAGCAAGGCATCCGAGACGACGTTCGTTGCGATGTTAGCCAGACGGCGGCTGATTGATCGACTGCGTAAGTCCCAACGACAACCACAGATGGACGACCTCTCGGCCGTGGCAGAGTTCGAGCATCCGGATCTGCCCCCGGACGTTGCCGTCATGGACGACGCCGCTCGGGCCGCAGAATTGATTCGCACCCTCAAACCCGAGCAGCAGCAAGTGATCAGACTCGCTGTATACGAGGGTCACACGCACCAGAGTATCGCCGACGCACTCCAGATTCCTCTTGGCACCGTCAAGACCCATCTGCGTCGCGGACTACTGAAGGTTCGGGAAGCCATGCAGAAGGCGGATGCTGAGTCCGGTGGAGGACTCTAGAGTGCATCAGAAGGACCATCTCTTGGACTTGTTGACAGCCCGCGCAACCGAGGGCCTATCACACGACGACTCATACGAACTCAAGCAGGCCATCGTGCAGCAAGACGCATTTGACGTGAATGAACTGGAGCTCGCGGCGGCAGCGGTCTATCTCGCTTACGACGCCAGGTCCGGTGAGCACGAACCCATGCCGGAGTCCTTGAAAGAGCGGATACGCCGCACTCGAATGCCTTCGTGGGGTGACTGAATGCTGCGCTTACTCGAGAACTTTGACGAACTGTTTGATCTTTCCTATCAGGTTGGTGACACAGCCCTGGGTGAGCTGCTAGAGCGGACCCTCTCCGAACTCGACAATCCTAGCCAGAACTGGGGCGCTGAGGGTCGACGCGAGGAGCTCTTCGAAGAGTCTGAACATTCCGTCAGCTTTTACTATCGTCCCCACCTGTTTCCTGGGATGGATTTGAAGCTACGACTCGCGCATGAATTGCAGTGTCGGCTTCTTCCGCGACAACTGCCGCAAGGATCGCCGGCGTCCATCTCTTCGGTGCTTGAATCCTATTGTCATCTCAGCGGTGACCTGTTTGGGTGGGAGATGCTGGATGACGGAAGGTTTCTTATCTGGATCGCAGACATGGCCGGACACGGTGTTCGCGCTGGACTCGCCTCGGCCGTGCTGCGGGTACTGATCGACACCTTGCCGAGGCGCAACAAGATTGGCCCGTGGGTATCCGATCTAAACCAGGCGTTGCACGACTGCCTGAAACCCGAATGCAGCAGCCTTTATGCCACGCTGTTCCTGATGACGTTGGACTCCGACGGAAACGCCGCCTACTGCTCTGCGGCCCATCCACCCGTTCTGCTGCGCCGCTCGTCAGGAGAGATCGAAGAGTTGGTATCGCTCGACCGACCGGTCGGCCTGTTTGGCGACACGCCCTACCGAACTGCAGACTTCCGGCTGGAATCCGAGGACTGCCTTCTGCTCTATACCGACGGTCTGGTTGAGGCGACGGGGTGGGATGGCGAACCCTTCGGTTGCCAGCGCCTCCGCGATCTACTCGTCAAGAAATCCGCCGACCCCCGCGAGCTGACGAAATCGATCTATCGGGAAATCACGCGACGGCAGGATATCGACAAGCTCGAAGACGACGTGACTTTTCTGGCTCTCAAGCTCTAACGATTCACGATTCGAGTTGACGCCGTGCAGTCCGTGCCAACAAGTCGCGTTCGACTATTGAGTGCTGCTCCTGTGCGAACCGATGGAACGTTCGTCCTGTACTGGATGGTCTCTAGCCGCAGAACACGATTCAACTTCGGACTCCAACACGCCATCGATCGGGCTCGGGAACTGACTCGACCGCTCGTGGTGCTGGAGGCGTTGCGCTGCGACTACTTGTGGTCCTGCGAGCGGTTTCATCGGTTCGTGATCGACGGAATGGCGAACAA
>JAOTYK010000052.1 GCA_029861955.1 Acidobacteriota bacterium | reverse complement strand
GGGTCACAGGCTCGACGGTAGTAGCCGACCCGTCGGGGACGGTACCCACGTCCCTGAATCCGATGATCCGCGCAGTCCGACTTCGGGCAGTGCGGTGGAAAAAACCGATCCGGTCGTCTGCCTTCGATCGGCTGGCATGGAGTCCACATCGTCTAGGAGACATTGCGAGGACCGTGCCGCCACACGATGCCGGTTTACCCTGGGAATTTGACGGGTGAAGTAGTCACATGTCCGCCAACGGACGATCGGCGACCGGACGTATCACGCAACACACAACATTCTTCGAGCCACGTTGACCTCAGCAGGGATCTCGACCGTCGACCCACTCCACACCGTCCACGAAGAACTCCTTCTTCCAGATCGGCACGGTGCGTTTCAGACGATCCATCGCCTCACGACACGCGTCGAACGCCGGGCGACGATGCGCGGACGAGATGACGACGGCGACGCTGGCATCGCCGATCTCCAGACGACCCAATCGATGGACGATGGCGATAGCGTCGATTTCGAACTCGGTCCGGATCGAGTCGGCAAGACGACGCATCTCGGCCTCGGCCATCTCGTCGTAGCCGTGGTACTCCAGGTAGCGGACCTCACGACCCTTGTGATGGTTGCGGACATAGCCGACGAAGTGCACGACCGCACCGTCGCCGTCGCCTCGGACCTGCTCGAACAGCGACGCCAGATCGATCGGTTCGGTCTGGAGGATGACCACCGATCTAGCCTCCGCTGACCGGCGGCAGGAACGCAACCTCCTGGACGTCGTCCAATACCGAGTCCCAGTCGCTGTAGCGACAGTCACAGGCGACCATCGGTCGGTAGCCAAGCGAGCCCAGGCCGGGGTGGGCCTGCACCAGTTGCTGCCACAGCTGTTCCACGGTCCGACCGGCGGGTGCGTCCATCGATTGACGACTCCAGCCGGTGTGGTCGGTCAGCACCGCGAACAGGCGCACCTCGACGGTCATGACGGCTGCTGAGTCAACTCGACCAGGCCGTCGACTATCCGCTGTTGCACCTCGGCAAGCGTCGAGTCGAGCACAGCCCCAGAGGCGTTGCGATGCCCGCCTCCGCCGTGTCGCTGGGCCAGGCTGTTGACGTCAATGGTGCCCTTGGAACGCAGCGAGACCTTGATCTTGCCGTCGGGTCGTTCGCGGATCAGTGCCACGGCACGGACCCCGTTGAGCGCAAGCATGTGACTGGTGATCTCCGACGTGTCCTCGCCCTGCGCGTTCAGCCGCTGGAGGTCCGAACGCGAGAGGGCGACGGTTGCGACACGACCGTCGGCATCGACCTTCATCGTGGTCAACGCGTGACCCAGCAGTCGTGTGTAGGCCAGGTTGTTCTGCTCGTAGACCGCCTCGTAGACCTCGGCCGGCTGCACGCCGAGATCCACTAGCCGCGCCACCACCCGATGGGTGCGGGCGTCGGTGCAGTTGAAACGGAAGTAACCGGTATCGGTGGCGATGCCGACGTAGAGCGCCTGGGCCGCCGCCAGGTCGGGCTGCCAGCCGGCGTCGGTGATCAGTTCGTAGACCAGGACCGCGGTCGCACAGGCACTGGTGTCGGCCAGAGTCCAGGCCCACGGCGACTCCTCTGCCGGGTGATGATCGATGCAGAGCGTTCGATCCGCCGCCGCTACCACGTGGGGCTCGAGGCGACCGACGCGATGGGGCGTCGCACTGTCCAGCAGGATGATCAGGTCGGCCGACGCGATCGCTCCCGCGCCGTCGACGTCATCCCAGATCCGCACGTCGTCGCCGTCGGGGATCATGAACGCCAGCGTCTTGTCGACCGGATCGTTATTGAGGATGGTGCAGCGCTTGCCGGTCGAACGTAGATAGCGTTGCAACGCCAGTTCGGAACCCAACGCGTCCCCGTCCGCCTGGGCGTGGGTGATCAGGACCAACGAGTCGGCCCCTTCGGTCAGGCGACGAAACGTCTCGTGATCGGCGGCGCTCAGCATGGATTCGGACTCCCGTGGACAGACCCCTCAAGTTAGATGCAGCGCCTCAAATGTGTCAAGCGGTGTCAAGCTGCGCACATTAGGTATGATCGCGAGATGACAAGGGTGCAAAGCGGACTGGATCGTTGGATCGCCGAGGGACCGTCCGTCTGCGCGGCCCGCCCCGGCGACCGTGTCGGCCTGTTGGCGCACCCCGCGTCGGTCGATCGTGACGGATGTCACATCCTCGAGCGTCTTGACGCCCTTGCGACGTTCCCCGATGGATCCACGGCGCTGACGTGGAAACGGCTGTTCGCACCCGAGCACGGCCTGTGGGGTCATGCCCAGGACATGGAGACGGTGGACAGCGGTCACGACCCGTGGACCGGTCTCCCGGTGGTCAGCCTCTACGGCGAGGACGAGGCCTCACTGACGCCGGGCGAGAACGATCTTGCCGATCTCGATCTGCTGGTCGTGGATCTCCAGGATATCGGTGCCCGCTACTACACCTACATCTACACGATGGCGGCGATGATGGCCGTGGCGGGACGGGTCGGTGTGCGCGTCGCGGTGCTCGATCGACCCAACCCCATCGCCGAGCAACCGGCCGACGGCCCGCTGCTCGAGGAACGCTTCGCCTCGTTCGTCGGTCGCTATCCCCTGCCGATCACCCACGGCCTGACCATCGGCGAGCTGGCGGCGTTGTTCCGCGATCGCTTCGACATCCCGTGCGACCTGACGGTGGTCCCGCTTCAGGGCTGGCAACGGGGACAGACCTTCGAGGGCTGTGGGCTGCCCTGGGTCCCGCCCTCCCCCAACATGCCGACCCTCACCACCGCCCGCCTGTACCCCGGCGGCTGCCTGATCGAGGGGACCCAACTATCCGAGGGACGGGGAACGACCACACCCTTCGAACTGGTCGGGGCCCCGTGGATCGATGGGCGGGCCCTGGCGACGACGATGCGGGGGCTGGAGCTTCCCGGTGTCGCATTTCGCCCGGCGTCGTTCCGACCGATGTTCCAGAAACATGCCGGCGCGGCCTGCCAGGGCGTGCAACTGCTGTTGACCGATGGGGCCCGCTTGCGACCCATCGAGACCTACCTGGCGCTGATCGCCGCCTGTCGGGATCAGAACCCCGAGGCGTTCGACTGGCGTCGCGAGCGCTACGAATTTGTGAACGATCGGCTGGCCATCGACCTGCTGTGTGGGGGCGAAACTCCCCGACAGGCGATCGAGGGCGGCGACCTGAACCGGAGCCTGCCGACGCTGCGACGCTGGGTGTCCCAACGCAGCTCGTTCACGGTGCTGCGAAATACCCGCTACGGAGAACTTTTCTCGTAGCCTTCCACGGATTTTCGCGGATACTTACAAACAAAAGAGAGGCCGGAGTGGATCAAAGATCCGCTCCGGCCCCCGGTGTTTGGGTTGTGACGGGACCCTCCAAGGGGGGTGTTTATGTTA
Organism: Acidobacteriota bacterium; assembly: GCA_029861955.1. Classification (NCBI taxonomy): domain Bacteria; kingdom Pseudomonadati; phylum Acidobacteriota; species Acidobacteriota bacterium. The sequence continues at coordinate 13,369 of JAOTYK010000052.1, read as the reverse complement.
GGCCCCGTAACGCCCCGTATCAGCTTCCGCTCTATTCACGACGACGCGATCAAGAACGGAATCACGTGACGCCGGGAAATCTACCGCTACCGGCGACCGTCAACGGGAACCGCAACCCCTTCTAGCGGATCGATCGACCGCAGCCTGCGGCAACCACTCAGCAACCTGTAGCGGCCCGTTTTTTTAGGGAATCTGCACCCTCGGCTCCAGGGCACGGTAGTCCTGCATCACCAATACCCCCGGATCCCCCAGCCATCCGGCCTGTCGCAGACCGCGGATTTGCGGTTGGATTTCCCGCAACGACTCCACGATCGCCTGAGAGCGCACATCGGAGTTTTCGGTCTTCTCGATCAAGCCGGCAAACCACGGCATGTCGACACGTGGGAACTCGCGAAGTTTCAGCTGAGCATCGGGGGCCAGGTCCAGCGTTGCCCGGATCGCGTCCAGCGCCACGTGGATGCCGCCCAGTTCATCGATCAGGCCGATCTCCAGCGCCTGCTCGCCGGTCCAGATGCGCCCCTTCGCGATCTCCTGAACCCGCTCCAGATCCAACCCGCGGCCCTCGGCGACCTTCTGGGTGAAGTCCGCATAGATCCGATCCAGTCCCGCCTGAAACCGTTCGTAGCCGGCGTCGTCGTAGGGATGGTTGGGACTGTACTGGGACGAGTTCCGGCTGGTATGGACACCGTCGTAGCTGATGCCCAGCTTCTCGTAGAGACCCGTGACGACCATCTTGCCGCCGAGCACTCCGATGGAGCCGGTAATCGTTCCGGGCTGGGCGACGACATGATCGGCGTGCATCACGACGAAGTAGCCACCCGACCCGGCCAGGTTGCCCATCGAGACGATGATCGGCTTGCCCATCTCCTTGGCCCGCAGAGTCTCGCGCCAGATGGAATCGGATGCCACGTAGGAGCCACCGGGAGAATCCACCCGGAACAGGATCGCCTTCACCCGATCGTCATCGATGGCCGCGCGGAACGCCCGGGTCAGCGTGTCGGAACCCATGCTGACGGAACCGTCCAGCGGCGAGAAGCGGCTGCCGCCGCGAGTCACCTGGCCATAGCCATGGATGACGGCGACGGTGGTGCCCTTGTTGAACGGGCTCCCCGCACGCTCGCGGTAGGCCGGTAGGTAGAGCAGGCGGGCCTTGTCACCCACCGACTCACGCATCGTCGCGTAGACCTCGTCGCGATAGGCCAGACCGTCGACGAGGCCGGCGTCCATCGCCTCCTCACCGAGGTACGGTCCACGATCGAACAGATCGCGGACCTCGTCTTCCTCAAGCCCCCTTGTCTCTGAGATGCCGCGGACGATCTGTGTGAAGCGCGAGTCGATAACCGACTGCATCACCTCGCGGTGGGGTTCGGTGTACTCGCGATGGGTGTAGCTGTTCATCGCGTTCTTGTATTCGTGACGCTGATCCAGCTGTAGTTCGATGTCTAGCTTGTCGTAGAGCCCACGCATGAACATCGTCTCGTAGATCAGTCCGGTCAGACCCACGTCGCCCGACGGCTGCATGTAGATCTCGTCGAAGGCCGTCGCCAGGTAGTAGCCACCGTTGCCGGGACCAAACTCACCGAACGTCTCGGACCATGCCACCGCCGGCTTGCCCGACTCGCGGAAACGCAGCACCGCATCCCGGATCTCCTGGATATGGGCCATGGCGATCCCCTCGCCACCGATCCGTGCGACGACACCCTTGACGCGACGATCGTCGGAGGCTTTTTCCAGCGCCTCGACAATCATCGGCACCGTCATCGTGTCGTCCAGCATCAGCTGGGCCAGCGGGTCGGGCGGGATCGTCTCGATGACGCCCTGCTCGAAGTCGATCTCGAGGAGCACCGAGCTGGGAACTGTCGGCTTGCCCGATGAGGCCAGGAGTACAAGGACCGCGAAGCCGAAGACGGCAACGATGGAGAAGAAACCGATGACGGCCAGCAGACCGACGAGAAACTTTTTCACTCTATCCTCCGGGAAGCGACGACGGTGGCCGCTCGAGGCCAATGATGAAGCCTTCGGGGTCTGGAAACCAGCCCCTCCTTTCCTGGATACGGCAGACAACCGGTCAAGTTCACTAGAATGCCCGCATGTGCACCCTCAGCTGGTTCCATGGCAACGACGGCTACGAGCTGTTCTTCAACCGGGACGAGCGACACCTACGGGGGTCGGCCCTCCCGCCGACCCTACGGGGCGGGCCGCCGGCGCGGGTCTCCCCCACCGATGCCGACGCCGGTGGCAGCTGGATCGCCAGCAACGCCCATGGCCTGACGGTCTGTCTGCTCAACGGTTATCGCCCGGCCGATGCCGACGGCACGTTCGTCAGCCGCGGACAGGTCGTCCTGCAGCTGGCCGACTACCCGGATGTGACGACGGCCCTGGCGAGTCTCGATCGGATCGACGTTCAGGCGCTACGCTCGTTCCGCATCTTCGCCATCGATCCCCGAATCGTTGGCAGCCGGGTCTGGGACGGCGAGACGCTGTCGAAGAACGAGACCCCCGCGGTGGACGAGGCCATCGTCTCGTCCTCGTATCGGAGCGCAGAGGTCCGTCGCAGTCGCCGGGAGTGGTTTCGCACCCTGCTGTCGCTACGTCAGGGCGACGACCCGGCGTCACGGGCGGCGGCCCACATGCGGGCCCACGCCAGCCACCAACCGGAACGCGGTCCATCATCGATCTGCATGCATCGTGACGATGCACGGACGGTCAGCTTCAGTCACGTCGAGGCCGCATCCCACGGAACGCGTTTCACCTACCACGACGACTCGCCGTGTCAGGCGCAGGAGCCGACGGCGACGGTCTACCTGCCCAGGATCGACTAACTCTGGCCCTTGCGGGCCTCCTTGGCGGCCTTCTTCTCTTCCCGTGCGACACGCAGGACCGCCTCGGCGTCCAGGTGGTCGTCGCCGCAGCGCTCGAGGTACTCGTCATAACTGCCGACGAAGTCCTCGATGTGATCCGGAGTGATCTCGACGATGCGAGTCGCAATCTTTGAGACGAACCAGCGGTCATGAGAGACGAAGATGATGGTGCCGTCGTAGCCGCGCAACGACTCCGCCAGAGCCTCGATGCCCTCGAGGTCCAGATGGTTGGTGGGCTCGTCCAGGACCAGCACATTGGGATGGGTGACATCCAACTTGGAGAAGATCAGCCGCGCGGCCTCGCCGCCCGAGAGGTTGCCGATTCTCTTCTCGACGTCGTCCTTGGTAAACAGCACGCGTGCCAGTCGATTGCGAACGAAACCCACGCTCTCTCCGGGGCAGAAATCCCACAGCCAGGATTGCAGGTCGCGTCGCTCCTCCGTCAGCAGGGCGCGGTGATCCTGCGCGAAGTAACCGGGGTGGGTCTCGTAGCCCCACTCCACCTCACCCGCGTCCTGCTCAACGACCCCCACGGCGATCTTCAGCAGTGTCGACTTGCCAATACCGTTGGGGCCGATGATCGCCAGCTTGTCACCACGCATCACCTTCAGCGACACATCCTCCAGGACCGGCTTGTCGTCGTAGGACTTGGAGATGCCTTTCAGCTGCAGCGCGATCCGACCACAGGGACGACACTGCTTCAACGCGAAGTGTGGATAGCGGCGTGAGGACGGTGGCAACGTTTCGATGACGATGCGCTCCATCTGCTTGACCTTACTCTTGGCCTGACGCGCCTTGGTCGGTTTGGCCTTGAAGCGTTCGACGAAGCGACGATGGTCGTCGATCTCCTTACCGCGCTTCTCAATCTCCGCCTCTTTCCGATTGCGATTCTCGGCCTTGGCGGTGACGAAGGCGTCGTAGTTGCCCTTGTAGGTCGTGACGCGTTCGTAGTCGACATCGACCACGTGGGTGCAGACGTTGTTGAGGAAGCGGTGGTCGTGAGAGACGACGATTCCGATGCCCTTGAAGGAGACGAGGAACTTCTCCAACCAACGGATCGAGAGGATGTCCAGATGGTTGGTCGGCTCGTCCAGAAGCAACACGTCCGGCGACCCCGCCAGCGTCTGGGCCAGCAGCACACGAAGCTTGAAACCACCGGACAGGATCGACAACGGCTCGCGATGCACGTCGGTGGGGATATTCAGCCCCTCCAGGATCTCCGCGGCCCGCGCTTCAAGCGCGTAGCCGTCGTTCTCCTGGATGAACTCCTCTAGCTTGCTGAACTTGTCGGCGTCGAACTGATCGGGGGGCGCCTCGAGCAGCTTCTCCTTGGCCTCGATGACCGACCACAGTTCCTCGTGACCCATCATCACCACATCGAGGATCGGCACGTCGTCGAACTCGAAGTGATCCTGACGCAGCACGCCGATCCGTGCCTTGCGGGCGACGGCGACCTTACCCTCGGTGGCCTCTTCCTCGCCCGTCAGGATCCGCAGCAGCGTCGACTTCCCGGAGCCGTTGGCGCCGACGATCCCGTAGCGCGAGCCGGGATTGAAGTTGACGGTGGCATCCTGGAACAGCCGCTGGCCGCCGTAGTGTTTGCCAAGCTGGGTGATCGAAAGCATGGCCGCTCAAGATACCAGTTCCTCGAGCCGATCACAGAAGCTGGAGCACAGGGCGTCGCGGGAAAAACGGCGATCCGCCAGCTCCTTGGCCCGAGCCCCGATCTCCCGAATCTCCCCCGACGGCAAGGCCAGCGCCTCGCGGATCGCCGCCGCCATCCCGTCGGCGTCGTCGGTGTCAACCTGCCAACCGATCTGCTCGGTCTCGAGGATCTCCGACGCGTGACACGGCCGTGGCCCCAGCAACACGATCGGGCGACCCATCGTCATCGCCCCGTAGATCTTGCACGGGTGCACGATGCCCACGACGTTCTCCTCCATCGAGACCAGGTGGAGGTCCGCCGACGACAGGCTGAACCGTAGGTCTTCCCGGGGCTGGTACGGAAGCGACCGAACGTTGGTCGGGCGATCGTTTGCGATCGCCTCGTCGATCATCTTCTTGCGGACACCGCCACCGACGAACAGGAACTGCACCTGCGGTGTGTCCTCCAGCTGCTTCGCCGCGGCCAACATCGTCTCGACCGGTGTCGAGAGGCCGTGGTTCCCCGAGTACATGATCACGAAACGGTCCTGCAGATCGTGCTTCTCTCGAAACCAGTTGTCGGTGTGGTCGAGAGACGGGGCGGGACGTTCGTGGGGCCACGGCGGGATGATGTGGCTCTTGTGTCGGAAGTCCGCCTTGCGAAGCAGCCGCTCTTCCATGAATCGATCCAACGGAATCACGACACCGGCTCGACGCAACACCCTCCGCTGAATCAGGTTGGAGATCCGCGCGGTTAGCGAGTTCCGGCCGATCTTGCCAAGCACGATCAACTGATCGGGATTGAGATCCATCACCCAGTAGAGGAACGGCGTCCCGCGGAGCACATGCCCCACGGTGGCGGCCACACCGCAAAGCGGTGGCGAGGTACTGACGAGGATCGCGTCCACATCGCGACGGGAGATCACCGCCCACAGACAGTGCAGCATGAACATCCCCATGCTGAGCGCCCGCAGGAAGATCGTCCGCTTGCCGAAGCTGGCCCACGGGACGCGATGGACGTCCACGCCGTCACGCTTGACGTAGCGCGGGTAACGCTTACTCGGATCCTCGAAATCGCGATCGGAGCTGATGACCGTCACCCGGTAGCCACGGGCGGCCATCTCTGCAGCCGCGTCGGCCGAGTGCTGCCCGACCGACGCCGGGTCCGGTGGGTAGAAGTGGCTGAGGACCAGGATGTGACGACGCGCGGGGCGTGACTCCGAACCGGACACGATCAGCGGGACTTGGCGCCGGCTTCGATCTCGCCAAGGATCCAGTCGTAGGTGAGCTTCATGCCGTCCCGAAGTCGGATCGACGGCTCCCAGCCGAAGACCTGGTTGATCCGTTCGTTATCCGAATTACGACCGTTGACCCCCTTGGGTGCGTCCAGGTTGTAGTTGCGCTCCAGGGTGACGCCCGCGATCTCCTCGACGATGTCGACAAGCTGGTTGATGGTCACCAGCTCGTTGGAACCCAGGTTCAACGGCTCGAGGCAGTCCCAGTCGGTAAACAGGTTGATGCCCTTGATGCAGTCGTCGATATACATGAACGAGCGGGTCTGCTTGCCGTCGCCCCAGATCTCGATCGTGTTGTCGCCGGAACGCTTGCTGTGAATGACCTTGCGGATCATCGCCGCCGGCGCTTTCTCTCGCCCACCGTCCCACGTGCCGAACGGCCCGTAGACGTTGTGGAACCGCGCAACCCGGGTCTCTAGCCCGTAGTCCTCGCGGAAGTGACGACACATGCGCTCGGAGAACAGCTTCTCCCAACCGTAGCCGTCTTCCGGCATGGCGGGATAGGCATCCTCTTCCTTCAGCGCCACCACATCTTCGTTGACCTGCTTGTCGGCGTTGTAGACACAGGCCGATGACGAGTAGAAGAAGCGCTCGACGTTGCCGGTCTCCTGGGCGGCCTGCAACATGTGGGTATTGATCAGGACACTCAACATGCAGAGCGCCTTGTTATTCTCGATGAAACCCATGCCACCCATATCGGCGGCAAGCTGGTAGACCCGGGTCGCACCCTTCACCGCCTGTCGGCAGGCGTCGATCTGCCGGAGATCGAGGACGAGGTTCTCGGCGGCGTTGTCCAGGAGGTACCACTGGTCGACCGGTTTCTGGTCGACGGAACGGACGGCGAAGCCCTGGCTCAGGAGATCCTTGACGAGGTGGCCGCCGATGAAGCCGCCACCACCGCATACGAGCGCGAGTCCCTTACCCATGATGATCCCTATCCTTCTGGACGCCTTTCGGCGAGTGTCGCGACGGGTGAAATGTAGGGCAATCCCCTGATCGACGCAACGATGCGCAGGGTCTACGGGTCCGCGGCTTCAATCCGGCGCAGGTCCTCGAACAACTCCTCCAGTGCCGCAATCTCCTCCCGCAACTCGCCGAGTTGATCGTCCCGTTCGGAATCCTGAGCCAACCCCTCGACCAGCGCGGCCCTCACCGGCGCGCTGAACCCGGCACGACCCAGCTTCCGACAGGCCTCGGCCGCCGGCGCAACCGCCGCCTGATACTCCGGCAACGAGCCGTAACTCTCTGCCACCCGTCGGTAACGGGTCAGATGCCAGCAGGCCTTCTCGCCGGATCGAAGAACATCGAACAGAAGGTCCACGGACTGCGGGTCTTCGAGGAGCGCCGGAAGCGCGAGCTTCATCGCGACGAGGGCCTCGTCGTGAGCGGAGTACTCGGACCCCAGCGAGACACGAATGCTCCGATCGGTCGTGACATCGATGGTCGACTGGAGACGCCGAACCGCTCCTCGGGAGGCCCACAGGCGGCCACGAACATCGTCGAGAAGCAGCGAAAGCCGCGATCGATCCAACGTGGCGTCGGCGTCGGCGGACTCGAGTTCCAGGAGGTACGTGTCGTCGTCTGCGGCAGGCGCGGCGAGCGTGAGGGCGAAAGACGCGACGAAGATCGTCAGGCTCAGCAGCACGATGCTCGGGTGGCGACGGAAAGGCATGACGAAAGTATACGGTAAGATGCGAGGCTCGTACCATTTCTCCGGGGGTGTCGATGTCGTTCCGCGCGTCGCTTCGCATGCTTCTCCTAGGGCTCCTGGTGGGCGTCATCGTCCCTGCGGACGCTGCCGACGCATCGTTCCTCGCCCGTTACGCAGAGACCAACCGCTTTCGACTCGGCCGACCGACGAAGGCCACAGGCACGCCCGACGGCAAGGAGATCCTCTTCCTCCGCTCGGGACCCCGGGACTTCGTCCAGGATCTCTACCGACTGAACCTCAAGAACGGTCGCGAGCAGCCTCTCGTGACCGCCGATCAACTGCTTGGCGGCGAGGACGAGACCCTCAGCGTCGAGGAGAAGGCGCGACGGGAACGGTCACGGACGACCAGTCGTGGCATCGCCGGTTTCCATCTGTCGCCGGACGGCAAGCAACTGCTCGTTCCCCTCTCGGGCCGGCTGTTCCTCGTCGAACGCAAGAGCCGCAAGTTCCGCGAGCTGACCGGCGACGGCGGCAGCCCGGTCGATCCACGCTTCTCTCCCGACGGCACGATGCTGGCGGTGGTCCGCGATGGTGACCTGTTCGTCATCGACCTGGCGACCGGCACCCAACGTCGTCTGACCGAAGGAGCCGGCAAGGACGGCGACGCGCACATCTCGTTCGGGCTGTCGGAGTTCGTGGCCCAGGAGGAGATGAGTCGCCACCACGGCTACTGGTGGTCCCCCGACAGTCGACGGATCGCCTACCAGCGAACCGACACCTCGGGCCTGGAACAGATGACCATCGGGGACGCAACCCATCCGGAGTCGTCGCCGAACAGCTGGCCCTACCCGCGACCGGGTAAACCGAACGCGGTGGTCACGGTCGGCGTGCTGACGCTCGAGGATCGCCGGACGACGTGGGTCGAGTGGGACAACGAACAACACGAGTACCTCGCCGCGGTGACCTGGAGCAAGAACGCGCCGCTGACGCTTCTTGTACAGAACAGAACCCAGACCGAACAACAACTCCTGGCGGTGAACGACGACGGGAGCACACGCACGCTTCTGGTCGAGAGCGACCCTGCGTGGCTCGACCTCGACGAAACGATGCCGATCTGGTTCCCCGATGGCAGCGGCTTCCTGTGGACCACCGAACGACGAGGTGCCTGGCAGCTGGAGGCCCGAGATCGCGACGGTGCGTTTGTGCACGAGGTGACGCCGGTCGAGTTCGGTCTGGATCGTGTCGCCCGTGTCGACTTCGAGAAGGGCTACGCCATCGTGACGGCGTCGACGAACCCAACCGAGCGTCATGTCTATCGCGTCACGCTGGATGGTAAGACGCATGGCGTCACCGCCCTGACGACGGAGGCGGGGGTCCACTTCGCCTCGAAGGCCGGTGAGGGCCCGTTGTGGCTGTTGATGTCGAACGCGATCGGTCAGGGAACCGACTACCGGGTGATGAACGGCAGCGACGCCAGCGGTCGATCGTTGACGTCCGTGGCCGAGAGTCCCGACCTGGAAGTGAACCTGGAACTGCGTGAGGTCGGATCGTCAAGGACTTATCACACCGCGCTGATCCGTCCGGGAGCATTCGATCCGGAGCACAAGTATCCGATCATCGTCCATGTCTACGGGGGACCGACCTCGCAGATGGTCCGCGCCCAGACAGGCCGCTACGTGCTGGATCAATGGATGGCCGACCAGGGCTACATTGTGGTCGCCATCGACGGACGGGGGACGCCGGGTCGCGGCCGAGAGTGGCATCGCGTCGTCAAGCACGATCTGATCGAGATCCCGCTCCATGACCAGGCCGAGGCGCTACAGCTGCTGGCCGCCGAGGTTCCGCAGATGGATCTGGAGCGGGTCGGCATCTACGGCTGGTCGTTTGGCGGCTACTTCTCTGCGCTGGCGGTGATGCGACGACCCGAGGTGTTCCATGCCGGTGTCGCCGGCGCTCCGGTGGTGGACTGGCGGGACTATGACACCCACTACACCGAACGGTACATGGACACCCCGCAGAACAACCCCGACGGTTATGACGCCGCCAACGTGTTGACGTATGCCGGCGACCTCTCGCGCCCGCTCTTGATCATCCACGGCACCGCCGACGACAACGTCTACTTCTCGCACAGCCTGAAGCTGGCGGATCGGCTGTTCCGCGAGGGGCGACCGTTCGACTTCCTGCCGTTGCCGGGCTTCACCCACATGGTGCCGGACCCGTTGGTCACGAAACGGCTCTACGGCCGGATCATGGATCACTTCGCCGACGCGTTACGGGAGCAGGTTGCGGCAGACTAGAGGCGCTGGCGTTGCAAACGCAACGCGTTGGCGATGACCGAGACCGAACTGAGACTCATCGCCGCCGCTGCGATCATCGGCGAGACCAACAGCCCCAACGACGGGTACAACACCCCGGCCGCGATGGGGATCGCCACGACGTTGTAGATGAACGCCAGGAACAGATTCTGCCGGATCGATCCCATCACCGCGGTCGAAAGCCGTCGCGCACGAAGGATGCCACGCAGATCGCCATGGACCAGCGTGACCGCGGCGCTCTCGATGGCGGCGTCGCTACCGGTCCCCAGCGCGATGCCCACGTCGGCCCGGGCCAGTGCCGCGGCATCGTTGATGCCGTCCCCCGCCATCGCCACGGCGTGCCCCTGATCCTGCAGGCGGGCAACGACCTGATGTTTCCGCTCCGGTAGGACCTCGGCCTCGATCCAGTCCAACCCCAATCGCGCCCCGACACGCTCGGCGGTGACCCGGTCGTCGCCGGTCAACATCAACAGCTTCAGCCCCAGACGTCGCAGCTCGCCAAGGGCCTCGGCGCTGCTCTCGCGGATCGGATCGTCGAGACTGATCAGGCCGACGACCCGGTCGTCGACCGCGACGAGGGTCGTCGTCTGACCCTGCTGCCGCAGTACGTCAGCCGTCTCGCCGAGGGCCGTCGTATCCACGCCATGCTCCTCCAACCAGCGACTCTGCCCGATGCGAAATCGCCGACCCTCGACACTACCGACGATGCCGCGGCCGGGCTCCTCGGTCAGACCGGAGACGGACATCATAGAGAGCCCACGCTCTTCGGCTTCGCGGACGATCGCCGCGGCCAGCGGGTGACCGCTGTAACGTTCGACCGACGCCACCCGACGCAGCAGGTCCAGCTCGTCGAAGTCTTTCAACCCCTCGGCGCTGATGCTGACGCCGTTGACGGTAGGACGACCTGCAGTCAGCGTCCCGGTCTTGTCGAAGACCACCGTATCGACGACGGATAACTTCTGTAACGCATCGGCGCTGCGCAGCAGGACGCCCTCGCGGCCCCCGCGACCCATCCCGACCATGATCGCCATCGGTGTCGCCAGGCCGATGGCACAGGGACACGCCACCACCATGACCGCCACCGCCGTCTGCAACGCAAACCCCAGACTGCCGCCTGTGGCCACGAAGCCCCAGTAGATCGCCGTGAGGAGTGCCACCCCCAGAACGCCGGGGACAAACCAGGCCGCCACACGATCCGCCAGCCGCTGCACCGGTGCCTGACTTCGTTGGGCCTCCGCCACCAGCGACGCGATCCGCGACAGTAACGTGTCGGCCCCGACCCGCGTGGCCTCCATCAGCAGGAGCCCTTCTCCGTTGAGCGTGCCACCGGTGAGAGTCGCGCCGGACTCCTTCCAGACCGGCATCGGCTCGCCGGTGACCATCGACTCGTCCACATGACTCTTGCCGTCAACGACGACACCATCGGTGGCCACCCTGTCCCCGGCCCGGATTCGCAGCCGATCGCCGACGACGACCCGGCCGACATCGATCTCCTCGACCGTGTCCTGTTCGCCCACGCGGAACACCCGGTCCGGCACGCGGGAGAGCAACGCGCGGATCGCATCGCCGGTCCGGGCACGGGAACGAAACTCCAGCGCCTGTCCCAACCAGACCAGCGTCACGATGACCGCCGCCGACTCGAAGAAGATCGGCAACGGCGCACCCAGCGCGTCACGACCGGCGAACAACGCAACGAAACTGTAGAGATAACTGGCGCCGGTCCCCAGGAGGATCAGCGTGAACATGTTGGCTTTCCGATTGCGGATCGAATCGATCCCGCGAACCCAGAACGGCTGCCCACCCCACAACACGACCGGCGTCGCAACCAGCCACTGCACCCACGGCGGCAGCGCCCACGACGACGGCAGCAGCCCGATCATGACTCCCATGTTGAGGATCAATAGCGGCAGCGTCAGTAGGACACAGAGCCCCAGCCGTCGCAGGATGCCGTGCCACTCCTTCCGCTGCTGCCGCTCGGTGGCCTCGTCGGGTAACGGCGACGCGGGCTCCAGATCCATGCCGCAATCGGGACACGCGCCCGGACCGCTCTCGATCACCTTCGGATGCATGGGACAGACCCAGCTTCCGGCAGGCGCCGTGAAAGCGACGCGGGCGCCGCCGCAGCAATGGGACTCCTTCACCGGAACCTCCGGCTCGGAACCGGGATCGGGTCCGGGGTCGGGGTCGGCGGGCTTGTCGAACAGGGACGGCTGACGCATCGAGGTTCCTCGTCTCCATCGTACCCGGAAATGCTACGGTCGCAGCCATGGATGAATCCGGACCCGCCGTCACCGAACTCAACGACGTCGCCGAGCTCCACCGTTGGATCGATCGACACGTGGCGCCGCTGGAACGTCTTCACGCCGAACGGCTGCAGTGCCGTGAGGGCTGTCACGACTGCTGTGTCGACGACCTGACGGTCTTCGAGGTCGAGGCCGAGGAGATTCGCCGGCATGCCGGCGAGCTTCTCCGCGAGGGTCGGCCCCACCCTCCTGGAGGCTGCGCGTTTCTTGGCGACCGGGGCCAGTGCCGGATCTACGCCGTGCGGCCCTACGTCTGCCGGACCCAGGGTCTCCCCCTGCGCTGGCTGGCCGAAGACGAAGACGAAGCGATCGTGGAACAGCGGGACATCTGCCCGTTGAACGTCTTGCCGGCCGAACCCGTGGAGCGACTTAAAGAGGAGACCTGCTGGGCCATCGGCCCCGTCGAGGCCACGCTCCAGCGACTCCAGGCGGACTGCCCCCGGCCGGACCTCCGCCTGTCGTTACGCTCACTCTTCCCGGGTCATCGGGACGAGGTGGCCCCGTCGGCGCCCAGTGACTAGAATGCCGCGGTCTATTTGAGCAACCCTTTCGAACCGAGGTTTCCCATGAAACGTTCCGTCATCTTTCTTGTCACGTTGTGTCTGCTGGTCATGACCGGCTCTACCGTCATCGCCGACGATAAGGAGCTGGGCTGGAAGGACACCGCCGAGTTGAGCCTGGTCGCGACTTCGGGAAACAGCGAGTCCGAGACCTTCGGTTTCTCCAACACGCTGCTCCACCTCTGGGACAACGCGGAGTTTCAGTTTCTGGCGACCGGCCTGAAGGCCGAGTCGACGAGCTTCGACCGTTACGCCGTCGGCGTCGACCCGATGAACTTCACGACCTTCGAGGACAGCACCACCAACGAGACCGCCGAGAACTACCTGCTGTCGGCCTCCTACAGCAGGGAGATCACCGAGAGCTTCTCCTGGCTGGCCGGTGCCGGCTGGGATCGCAACCGCTTCGCCGGTATCGACAACCGCATCACGGTGTTCGGCGGTGTCCGCAACGTCTGGCGTGACGACGACAAGGTCAAGTTCCGCACCAACTACCTCCTGACCTACACCGATCAGGAGGATGTGGTTCCGAACCCCGCTCTGGAAGACAGCTTCCTCGGTGCGCAGGTCGGTTGGGACTACCTCCACGCCTTCAACGACAGCACGACCTACGAGAACATCTGGGTCGTCGACCTGAACTTCGACGAGAGCGATGACTGGCGCTCGAAGATGGTCAACGCGGTCTCGGTGGCCATGAGCAAGCGGATGGCGCTGCGGGTGTCGGTGACCTGGTTCTACGACAA